>CBDUSZ010000148.1:0-8614 GCA_965370015.1 uncultured bacterium
GTTGTCGATCCATCCAACATGGCCTGGCTGACCGGATACGATGGTTGGTCTTTTTATACGCATCAATGTGTGATCGTACAGCACGACCACCAGCCCATCTGGTGGGGGCGTGGCATCGACGCCCCTGGCGCGGTACGCACCACCTACCTCGATGAGGACAATATCCTAAAATATCCGGATTATTATGTGCAATCCAGCGAGTACCACCCGATGCAGCATTTATCCAAAGTACTGACTGGCATGAAACTGGATCGGGGATCGGTCGGGATAGAGATGGAGAATTATTATTTCTCCGCCGCCGCTTACCTGTCGCTACAAACCCACTTACCCAGGGCTACCCTGGTAGACGCCACCGCGCTGGTTAACTGGCAGCGCATCATCAAATCGGAACAGGAAATCAGTTACATGCGCAGCGCGGCCCGGATAGTCGAAAATATGCACAGCCATATTTACCACATCATCGAACCCGGGCTAGCCAAAAACGAACTCGCAGCCGAGATTTTCCTCACTGGCATTAAAGGTAAAGATGAGCATTGGGGTGACTATCCGGCCATCATGCCTTTATTACCCACCGGCATGGATGCAACCGCTGCGCACCTGACCTGGGATAACTCGAAACTGAAGTCCGGCGATATTACTTTTTTCGAAATTGCCGGTTGTCACAAGCGCTACCATTGCCCGCTTTCACGTACCATTTCACTCGGAACACCGCCGCAAAAATATCTCGACGCCGAAAAAGCGGTACTCGATGCCATGCACGCCGGTCTCGAAAATGCCAAACCCGGCAAGCTATGCGAAGATATTGCAATCGCGTTTTACGACACACTCGAAACTCATGGATTCAGTAAAGATAACCGCACCGGTTACTCGATAGGACTGTCGTATCCTCCCGACTGGGGAGAGCGCACGATTAGTCTTCGCCGGGGAGACAAAACCGAGTTGAGGGAAAATATGACCTTCCATTTTATGCCCGCATTATGGCTAGACGATGGCGGCCTGGAGATTACTGAATCTGTTATTATTACTGCCGATGGCTATGAAAGCCTTGCGCAGGTGCCGCAAAAACTGCTGGTGAAGTAAATGCTAAATCCAATTTTCGCAACTATCGATTTCGATAAAAATGGCCTGCAGCATGGCTTTCTGCAGGTACCTCATTCGCGCAATGAATCGGCCTGGGGGTCTGTGATGATACCCATCACCGTGGCGAAAAATGGAAAAGGCCCCACCGCATTATTCACCGGCGCCAATCACGGTGAAGAATACGAGGGCCCAATTGCATTAAACGACTTATGTAATCGAATCGATATCAATAAAATTTCCGGGCGTGTGATTATTATTCCAGCGATGAACTACCCCGCTTTTCAGACCGCAACCCGGGTCTCGCCGATAGACAGTATGAATATGAATCGCATATTTCCCGGCAAACCAAAGGGTACCGTCACAGAGCTTATTGCCGACTATTTTTCAACCCTGCTTTTACCTATGTCCGATTATGTGCTCGATATCCACTCGGGCGGCAAGACGCTCGACTTTCTGCCATTCGCGGCCTATCACGAACTAGAGGATAAGAACCAGCAAGCCAAATGTGAAGCGGCTACCAGAGCCTTTGCGGCACCCTATTATTTAAGCCTGATTGAAATAGATGCTGCAGGCACATACGACACTCAGGCAGAATCGATGGGCAAGATATTTGTCACCACCGAGCTCGGTGGTGGCGGTACATCATCACCAGACACCATCGAAATAGCGAAACGAGGTGTGCACAATTTACTCGTGCATGCTGGAATATTGCGCGACGATCCGATTCAGCCCGAGACGCCAACGGTTCAACTCGATATGAAACAAGATAACGCCTACGTATTTTCTCGGCACAACGGGCTTATCGAACCTTGCGTGGTACTCGGTGATAGCATTCGGAAAGGCGATTTAATCTCGCGAATCTATTCCACTGAACGTAGCGGAACACCTCCGGTCGAATATCATGCGCCCAGTGACGGCATAATCGTTGGTCGACATCATCCTTCCCTGATCAAGATCGGTGATTTTATGAATGTGATCGCCAGCATCAAACAAGGCTGAATATGCTGTCACCTGCAAGCACCTGTCAAGTCAGCAAAGGTGGTGTCAGATAACCTTTTATGGAGTAGCTACAGTGGTATCGTCCAAAAGTCGGAATTACTCGACGAAGTCTAGTATATCCTTAACCGCGGCTATACCTGCATCTGCGCATTTTTCATCTATTTCTGGTTTAGCCCCGGCAACCGCCACTCCGCCATAAAATTTACCGTTAAATTTTATCGGAACACCTCCAACAATAAGTAAAATTCCCGGGGCATAACTTAAATCCGGACGAGATTTCATATCCGATGTGCGAGCCTGGAGAGTTGCGGAAGAGTAAGCTTTGCGCTGACTAACAAGTATAGTGTGTGGCCCTGAATAAGGATTACGCAAGAAAGCCTGGAGATTTCCATCTCTTCCAACAACCGCTGCAGAAACCATATATCCCCGCCTGGAGCACTCAGCAACTGCAGCCACTACAATTTTGTTGGCTATTTCGGGCGACAGTGTTTCCAGAGACAGGGTTGGCGGTAACTCGGAACCGTTTACGAGGCTCTGAGTGCCAGCTAATAATATAATTGTAGCTAGTATTTGAAGTTTCATTTTAAACCACTCAATCGCAGATTTTAATTAACACCGGTAATGCTGTCTCAAGGTTGTGCGTATCGGCCAGATAGCCCAGCAGCCTGTTCCTATTATTATTGATTCACTATTTAATTTATCTTAAGTCTATATAATACCGCGCTTTATTTCAGCTTCAAACAAATCACTCGTTCAATAAATATTATATAAGGATACATCAACTATGAAATCGTACCATTCCAGCCTCATTATTCCAGGCCTCCTTATCGCATTTAATGTGTCAGCGCAAACAACACTAACCACCGATAAGGACAAGCTCAGCTATAGTCTTGGAATGATGGTTGGCGAGCGGGTTCTCAAACAATACGGCGAGGTTGATTACCAAATACTTTTACAGGGAATAATCGCGCAACATCAGGGTAAGGAAACTTTGATGGAACTATCAGAAGCAGGACGCATACTCAGCGAGTCTCAACAAAAAATGAATGATCAAAAATTTGCAGATACAAAATCTAAAGGCGAAGCCTACCTGGAATCGAATGCAAAACTAGAGGGCGTCACAGTGACCGGGTCAGGATTGCAATATTCAGTAATGACAGCTGCCGATGGTGCCAAACCCGCGGCTACTGACTCCGTCACGGTTCATTACCGGGGCACCCTGCTCGATGGCACCGAGTTCGATAGTTCTTATTCGCGCAATGAACCCGCGACTTTCGCTTTGAACCAGGTTATTGCAGGCTGGACCGAGGGTGTGCAATTGATGAATGTCGGTAGTAAATTCAAGTTTGTCATTCCCTACCAGTTAGCCTACGGTGAGCGTGGTGCTGGGAATTCGATTGGGCCTTTCGAAACACTGATTTTTGAAGTCGAACTACTGAAAATCAATAACTAACATCCACACGATCCATTAGCGCGTAATTAATTGCGCGCTAATGGAATCAACCCTAAAAGAACATTCCACAATATGGCGGACCATAAATTCTTTGTTCGCGTTGCTCCTTTACTGTTTGTAACACTCTGGAGCACAGGCTTTATTGCCGCAAAGTACAGTATGGAAAATGCCGATCCATTTGTTTTCTTAAGCCTGCGAATGACGATAACCGCAATCGTACTGATACCAATATTATGGTTAGCGGGCGCCAAACTACCCAAAAATATCTTCGCTCATCGACACGACATGGTAACCGGTTTTTTATTACATTGTTGTTATCTGGGTTTCGTATTCTGGCCAATCAAAGACGGCATACCCTCTGGCATAGTCGCCATCATTATTGGCATTCAACCGATACTCACTACCGCACTGGCTACGATGTATATAGGTGAGTCACTCAACCTGCGCAAGGTCGCTGGATTATTGTTAGGTTTTATCGGTGTCAGCGTGGTTATTATTGGTAAATTCGGTCTCGACCTCGGTTTGAACGGCGGCCTTACCGGGTTCTATCTAGGTCTCTGTATTCTGAGCCTGATCGCCGTTTCTTTCGGTGTATTCTACCAAAAGAAATTCTGTAATCAGTCGCAATTACTTAGCGGCACACTCATGCAGTATGTCGCCGCAGCAATCGCAACCGCATTATTCGCATTATTGTTTGGCGAAACCTGGCACATAAACTGGACGCAGAGTTTCGCTATAGCCCTGGTCTGGCAAGTATTGGGATTATCCATCGGCGCGGTGGTACTACTAATGGCGATCATTAAGCTCGGCGAAGCAGGACGTGTCTCCAGCATGTTTTACCTGATACCACCGCTGGTTGCCGTCGAAGCACATTTCCTGTTCGGAGAAACCCTGGGGCTATTGTCGATCGCTGGCATGTTGCTGTGCATCATCGGGGTTTATTTTGTCAATCGTTCGAGCAAAACCTCCGCCGCATAAATCTCTGTAGTAGACATAGTCACGGATCTAAAGCAAAGAAATCAAATGAATCCGAAACAATTTATAATTTGCCTGCTCACGCTGGCACTACTGCTGCCGATGGCATCGGGCGGTGTCGAACTGTACAAATGGGTCGATAGTAACGGGACTATTCACTACGGCGACAAGCCCCCAAAAAAGGCCGAACTGAAACAAATCACCGGTAATATCAGTAGTTTCAAGGCCGTACATGTCGAGTCCTTTAAATACGATCCAGACCTGGTCACAGCAGGCAAAAAAACCAATGGAAAACCGGTCATCATGTACTCAACAAGCTGGTGCGGGTATTGTAAAAAAGCCAGACAGCATTTCAAACGAAATAACATTCCCTACCAGGAACACGACATCGAAAAATCCAAAAAAGCCGCGCAGGATTATAAAAAACTTAAGGGCCGAGGGGTGCCGATCATCTTGATCGGAAAACGCAGGATGAATGGCTTCAGGGCCGAAACATTTGATAAGATTTATTACGATAAATCCTGATCAGTTATTAATTGGCGGTTTTTACAACTGCTACAACCCGTTTCAATTGATCAATTGCTCGCGGCTACCAAACTGCTGCCGGTACGCCTCCATAGTTATTTCCATTTGTCTCTTAAACAGGCGACGGAAACTACTTTCGTCTTTATAACCCACTTCGTAGACAATTTTTGACGAGGGTAGCTGGGTCAGTTCGAGTAAATTGCAGGCGCGGTTAATGCGGATGGTTTGCAAGTATTGTAGTGGCGAGCAGTGTAATGATTTCATAAAGCGGCGGTTAAGCTGACGGTCGCTCATGTTCAACATGTTCGACAGTTGGTTGAAATCTACGTCTCGGCTGCTATGTTTTTCGATATGTCTTTGTGCGCGTAAAACCAGCTCGTCAGCATGGTCAGTGGTCTCTACATTGGTTCGAAATGGCTGAGGAGAAGGCGCGTTGAGATGCATCATTAAAAGCTTTGCGGTATCAACTGCGGTACGGTGTCCGGCGAAACGCTCGACCAGGTGCATCACCAGATGTTCGTAAGCCGCACTACCACCCATCACGCTGATAATATTGCCATAATCGGCGATGGCATTATGGGTGTCTATTTTTAACTTTGGAAACATACGGCGGAAATGATGTTCACTCTTCCAGTGCATCAGCGCGGGCAGGTTATTCATCAATCCGGCTCTTGCAAGCAGGAAAGAACCACTACAAATGCTAATCAACAGACCCCCGCGGTCATAGTGTTGGTGAATCACCGGAATAATTGGGGCTGCCTCGTCGATGGCCTGTTCGACCTTGCCGAAACCGGTCGAGGAATGAAACACCGATGGGAAAATCCATACGTCGGGGCGAGTATCCAGCTTCATGTAATCCCCAAGACTGTAATCCGGCTGAATCTTGAGCCCATTGGTTGGCATGATGGCGTTGCCATCGATGGAAACGGTATCCCACTCGAATAAAGGCTTTTGGTCCGATTTCACCAGGGTGTAGTTGGTGGCGATTAAAGAATCGATAACGCTATGGATGCCGCTGCCAATACAGCGGTTCATCAAGAGAATAGCTACTCGCATGAAATATGTCCAAATTCACCAGTATTACGTCCAATATGACACTTTTACCAACCTGTGGCAATTGGCATACTGCGCTCAACTTCAGGAGTGAACCAATATGTCTGAGCAAATTACCAACAGCGGAAATACCCTTCAATCCGCCAAAAAACATTTAAATTCATCCGAACGGCGTAAACGTGTCATCCCGCTCAGCCATCAATTATTCGGTCTGATTTTGAACCTCGTATCTCACCTTAGAAACGAATGGGCTGCTGATATTCTCAGTAATTTATGGTTCACGGTCTTTAAAAGTAAGCCGAAACCCTGGATTACCGAATTCTGGCAACAGGCTGAATCCCGTGTCGAGGTACAGCTTAAATATAAATCGATACCGGTATATTTATGGGGCCAGGGTCCACTGGTGGTGATGATGCATGGATGGAGTGGTTCGGGCGTGCAGTTTCGTCGATTGATTCCGGGATTAGTTGCTGCTGGTTACCAGGTCGCGGCGTTTGATGCGCCAGCTCACGGAAGTAACCCCGGCAAGCATACACACCTGCTTGAATTTAGCGATTCCATAATCGCGATTCAGCAACAAATCGGGCCTGTAGACACAGTGATGGCGCATTCACTTGGAGGCATGGCTGCGCTGGTCGCCGCTCAGCGCGGCCTGTCAGTACGGCAGATGGTATTGTTCGGGCCGCATCTTGACGTACAAAAAATGTATCAGACCTATAGTGATTTACTGAACCTGAACCCTAAGCTGTCGAGTAGATTTCGTCACAAGATAGGCCAGAAGATGGCTGATATTCTCGGAGTAGAAGACGTTTGGGCAGTATTCACGCCTGCAAATTTACTGGCTCAGGCCGATTATCAGGGTCTGTTAATTTACGACCAGGAGGATGAAGAAATTCCCCTCGAGCAATTTAAAACGGTAGAACAGCACTGGCAGGGTTGCCAGATACTTGAAACCGAGGGTTTAGGGCATCGCCGTATTTTGAAGGATGAAATGGTTGTTGAAAGCGTGCTCACTTTTATGGGCGAGCCAGGGATTAACCGGGTCTAAGTTCTATCCACGGAAACCGTAGTCATGCTGGCGGCTTCTCCTGTTGAACCTGCCAGCTACATAGGCAGTTGCTACGTACTAAAATCAAAAATATGAATATCGACTGCAAAACGTAAAATGGGGAGGAATAATGAAAAATGACACTCAATATAGTAAATACATTTACTGGTTGCCAGATAATGATTTTGTGAAGTTTGAAAACGATGTAAGGTCAACTGAATTTGAGCTAAAACCAGCGAGAAAAACATCTTGTGGAACGCTCAATGCAAAGGGTAAAACCGTACGTTATGCATCACCGGAAATATTTAGTGGTTTGTGTAAGCGTCAGGGTTCCTGGTATCGTGAATCGAATAAAGCAGGTAGCTATTTAGTCGTCAGTGAAGAAAAGTTACCTGAAAAATACAATCAATTTCTGGATGCGAAAATTACTGAGTCAGATTTTTTACCACAATCACTCCCCGACCAGTCAGACATACATAAATTAGTTGATTCAGACGAATACCAAAGCCAACATCCAGTTGAATGGGAAAAGAAAACCTTCATAGATGGTCTTATTTATAAGATATTTTTTACTATTACCGGATTCTGGGGATTTGGAGATAATATTAAAAAACACTGGAATAACCATCGTGCAAATCATGCTAATTTTTTAACCCATCAGTACACTACGGATATCGATGGTGAAAGCATTCCATATAGCGTCACAAATAATGACGGCGTATGTTCATCGTGTGTTGAGTTTTTTAATATTATTGACCAGGATTCAAGAAAGATGGTACGCGCTTGCCCAGGTGCTGTGTACTTCTCCAGTGTAGAACGTGAAAAATATTACGATGTTCAGCCTGTAAAGATCGCAACATCTACTGACTCGGTATAATCTGTATTATGAGGCTTTTTGATACTTTTTTAAGAACATCATATAGCGTTCAATAAGGCTTCACTATAAACTCTGATATTCAGGATAAATTTGATTGTTATTCCGTATATTTTCCCTTACGCCGCAGGAAGAAGTTATATAATTTATTGAATTTAAAAAATTCGGGGTGTAGCTCAGCCTGGTAGAGCGCTGCCTTCGGGAGGCAGAGGTCGTAGGTTCAAATCCTGTCTCCCCGACCAATAAATTAAAAACCCGATACAATTACTTAAGCACGATCTAAATCGAAGCCGTCCAGGAGACAGGTTTGAACCGTTATAGGTTCACAAAATTGTCGGGAACAATTTTGAACAGCCTAAGGCTGGCCCGAAGGGCGGAGGGCAGGATGCCCGAAGTAAATCCTGTCTCCCCGACCAATTAAATTGACACATGAATTCTGGGTGGTTATTAATCGGCGAGATGGCCAGGATGCTAGGGGCAACTACCACCCGTGCTGATAATAATGGTTGCCAAATCCAGAGTAAATCAGAGTAAGGCCCTAAAACTGGCTGGTACAATCTCCAACAATACCATAAGGGCTGATCAAAAATGGATGAAAAACACCTAG
>CBDUSZ010000149.1:0-8603 GCA_965370015.1 uncultured bacterium
AAATTTTCAGGCAGAGTCGAATAACGTGTATTTGAATTTAGGTTTTGCGGGAAAGACACAGACTTATCGGCTTAGATGATAGAACGCGCAGTTTAAAACCTATTGCCAGGGTTCACAATGCTCGCAAACATTTTTGCAAATTAGGACCTAGAGTCGAATTCATTCGCCCGGTCTTATTATTTTGGCCGAATGAATTCGGCCCTACGGACATTATCTACGTACTCGATTTGGGGAAGAGCCAGTAATAAAGACCTTCCCCAAACTATTCCAGTTAGCGGTTCTGACGATTCTCAATCAAATTTTCCACCACTGTCGGGTCGGCCAGGGTCGAAGTATCTCCCAGGTTATCAACTTCGTTGGCGGCTACCTTGCGCAGAATACGGCGCATGATTTTACCCGAGCGGGTTTTCGGCAAGCCGGGCGCCCACTGGATGATATTGACCCTGGCGATCGGGCCGATTTCCTTGCGCACCAGAGCCACCAGCTCTTTTTTTAACTCGTCGTCGCCCTGTTCTCCGACCATCAGAGTCACATAGGCGTAAATCCCCTGACCAGTAATTTCATGTGGATATCCAACCACGGCCGATTCTGAAACCTTTTCATGTTTGACCAGCGCTGATTCTATTTCAGCGGTACCCAGGCGATGACCGGAAACATTGAGCACGTCGTCGACTCGACCGGTTATCCAGTAATAACCGTCCTTATCGCGTCGTACACCGTCACCGGTAAAATAATAACCTTTAAACATCGCGAAATAAGTTTCATAAAACCGCTTATGATCACCATATAAAGTACGCATCATCGATGGCCACGGCGCTTTCATAGCGAGATTACCTGAAGCCGGATTGCCTTCTATTTCATTGCCTTCATCATCCAGTATCACTGGCTGGACCCCAAAGAAGGGAAATGTTGCCGATCCCGGCCTGGTTGCCGTTGCGCCGGGTAACGGCGTCAGCATGTGTGCCCCGGTTTCGGTTTGCCACCAGGTATCAACTATCGGGCAACGACCATCGCCTACCACATTGTAATACCACAACCAGGCTTCGGGGTTGATCGGTTCACCCACCGTACCGAGTACACGTAGAGATGATCGCGAGGTTTTTTTAACTGGCTCATCACCGGCGCCCATCAACGCCCGGATTGCGGTCGGTGCGGTATAAAAAATCGATACATTATGCTTGTCACACACTTGCCAGAAACGTGAAATATCAGGATAAGTCGGTATTCCTTCAAACATCAGTGTCGTCGCGCCGTTGGCGAGCGGACCATAAACAATATAGGTATGGCCAGTCACCCAACCCACGTCAGCGGTACACCAGTAGATTTCTCCATCCTTGTAATCAAACACCAGTTTGTGCGTCATTGCTGCCTGCAGCAAATAGCCAGCTGTCGAGTGCAGCACGCCTTTTGGTTTGCCGGTAGAGCCCGAGGTATAGAGAATAAACAAGGGGTCCTCGGCAGCCATTATTTCCGGCTCGCAATCGGCAGAAGCACTGGCCATCGCCTCGTGATACCAGACATCGCGCCCTTCCTGCCATGCCACCGGATCACCCCCACGTTTGATCACCACCATGGTATTTACATGCGGGCACTCGCTCACTGCCTGGTCAGCATTCGCTTTTAGAGGAACCTTGCTACCTCCACGCACAGACTGATCGGCGGTAATCACTATCTTGCAATCGGAATCCAAAATTCGGTCGCGTAATGCATCGGCTGAAAACCCACCAAAAACCACCGAGTGCATGGCTCCGATACGAGTGCAGGCAAGCATCGCTACTGCCGCCTCGGGTACCATCGGCATATAGATTGAAACGCAGTCGCCTTTTTTCACACCGCGACTCTTCAGCACATTTGAAAACTTGCAAACTTCCTCGTGTAACTCGGCATAGGTGATTTTACGATCTTCGTTCGGATCATCACTTTCCCAGATTATGGCGATCTGATCCGCTCGTTGCTGAAGATGCCTGTCCAGGCAATTGTAGGAAACGTTCAGTTCTGCGCCTTCAAACCACTTAATATGGACATCGTCAGAGAAGCTCCAGTTACTTACCGTGTCCCAGGGCTTAAACCAGGAAATGTAATTTTCGGCTTGTTCCGACCAGAAGCCTTCGGGATCGTCGATCGATTGCTGATACATTTCAGCATATTGTTTTGCGTTGATATTCGCCTGGGCGGCAAACTCGGCGGATACCGGGTAGGTTTTAGAATCTGACATAAGGCTTCCTCGAGTAGGGAATTAGGATTATTAGGGTCTCGATTCGTCGGACATTTTTTTCGTAGCCCGATCATGCCGACAATTTAACATTTTGGGCCGGTCACGAACAAGACTATCTTGACCGCATTCCGCACTATTAGGGGTGGAATAAATACGAAATGATATTTACATTGACGAAATCGTAACTTCCAGTAACATTTTCATCCTTGATCAGGTAACGAATGGTAACAGCTAGTGAGTGAATTCATGCCGGAAAAACGACCTACAGAAATCACTATCATCGTGGTGTTGATCGCCCTGTTATTGCTTTTCCCTCCGTTTCTGCATTTATGGACCGCGCAGAATAATGCCTGGTTCACTCCATATCTGGTCTGGCTGGGGGTTATCGTAATGAGCTATCTATTGCAGAAAAAACTAAGTTAGCGCCCTGAGCGACGATAGCCGTGCATACTACAGGTCTATTCAATGCAATTTGAATTATGGCAACTATTCCTGGTCGGTGTTCTCTACCTGGGATTACTGTTTATGATTGCTACCGCAACCGATCGGGGCTGGATACCCGAATCGGTGGTGCGCCATCCACTGGTTTATACACTTTCGCTCGGCGTTTATGCAACCTCCTGGAGCTTCTACGGCAGCGTCGGATTCGCACAAAAAGAAGGCTTTAACTTTCTTACAATTTACCTCGGAACAACGCTCGCATTTGTGGCTTCACCAATTTTGCTACGACCGATTCTAAAACTCACCGAAACCTACCGCCTGGCATCCCTCGCCGATTTATTCGCCTTTCGATACCATAGCCAAACAGCCGGGATACTGGTAACCCTGTTAATGCTGGCTGGCACGCTGCCCTATATGTCGTTACAGATACAGGCCGTTACAAACACCCTGCAAATAATGACCGTGGGCTCACAGCACGCGATAATTGCGCTGGGATTTTGTGTCACCATCGCATTGTTTTCGATCCTCTTTGGTGCTCGTCATATTTCGTTACGCGAGAAGCATCAGGGACTCGTGGTCGCCATCGCATTCGAGTCACTGATAAAACTGATTGCTCTGCTCATGGTTGGGCTATTTGCGGTATTCGGCGTATTTGGCGGTTTTTCCGAACTCAACCAATTTCTGGCGAATAATCCAGAAGTTGAGTCAGCCCTGTTTCGTCCAATTAGTGAAGGCCCCTGGGCTACCCTGATGCTACTCTCCTTTGCCGCTGCATTTTTGTTACCGCGCCAGTTTCACATGATATTTGTCGAAAATATCGACAAGAAAAGCATCAACGCCGCGAGCTGGGCCTTTCCGCTATTTTTACTGTTACTGAATATATCCATCCCACCGATATTGTGGGCCGGAGAGTTCCTCAATTTGTCGATTCCGGCGGATTTTTATGTGCTTGGAATTACACTTGAGAGCGGGTCGTCCGTATTACCAATATTGACATTTATCGGTGGCCTGTCGGCCGCGAGTGCGATGATTATTGTCACCACACTGGCACTCGCATCGATGTGTATGAATCACCTGGTGCTGCCCGCCAGTTTTCCGCCACGATTATCGCATGATACCAATATGTACCAGTGGCTGTTATGGGGACGCCGCCTGGTGATCGTTTTGATTATCGCCGCAGGTTATGGCTTTTACCTGATACAGAGCCAAAATCCGGGCCTGGCCGGCCTGGGGCTAATTTCATTTGTGGCAGTTGCCCAGTGTTTGCCTGGCATAGTCGGCCTGTTGTACTGGCAGCGAGCGAGTCGCGCGGGATTTATTGCGGGGTTATGTACTGGTGGCTCAATCTGGGCGGTTACCCTGCTGCTACCATTATTTGAGCGTGCCGGTATTTTCACCACGCCGTTTTTCAATATCCCCGATTTAGCCATGAGCACTTCTGATAGTGCCCTGTGGTCTTTATTATGGAACAGCCTGGCCTTTATATTGTTTTCACTTAAAAGACCGCAGTCGGACGATGAACGCGAGGTAGCCGATGCCTGTTTCCGCGAAGGCTTTTTGATTCCCGAGGGTAATGTTCTAGCCACTTCGATCGCTGAATTCGAGCACCAACTATCCAAAAGCATCGGCGATGATATTGCGCGTAACGAAGTCAACCGGGCGCTCGTTGACCTTGGGCTCGTCGAGTCCGACATTGGCAAAAAATCTTTACCAATGTTACGCGCACAAATTTCGCGAAACCTCTCGGGTCTGGTTGGACCGGTATTATCGCGTATGATCGTCAATCAACATTTGCAAATAGACCGCGCAACTAAATCAGCAATCGCCGATACGATTCAGTTTGTCGAGCACAAACAGGAAAAATCCCGTTCGCTACTCAAGGGTGTTTCCAGTGAACTCGACGCCTTACGACGTTTTCACTTCCAGGTATTACAGGATCTGCCACTGAGTGCTGTTTCGATCAACAAGGAACATCGCATCACAAGCTGGAACAAGGCCATGGAAAAGCTGTCGGGTATCGATCAGGGGGCAGTAATTGGCGCCTCTATAGACGATCTGGAGGAGCCCTGGCGGCATGTGCTCGGTTCGTTTGTAGAAAGCAGGGAATTTCAGATCAGTAAACTGAAAACACACTTTCAGAATAACTTGAGGGTATTAAACCTGTTCAAAGCCGTAGTAAGCCACGAACAGGAAATAAACCGTGGTATCGCCATCCTCATCGAGGATCATAGCGATCGCTATTCACTGGAAGAAAAACTGGCGCATAGCGAAAGGCTGGCGTCTATCGGTCAACTCGCGACTGGCGTTGCGCATGAGATTGGTAATCCGGTCACTGGCATAGCCTGCCTGGCTCAGGATATGCAAAGCGATCCGGGGAATATCCCCAGATTAAAAAGTGGTTTGAAACAGATTCTGACACAGACCGAGCGCATCAGTAATATTGTCGGTTCGCTGGTAAATTTCAGTCATGTGGGCGCACCGCTCAATCAACCAACCGAAGCGCTCAGTATTTACAATATGGTTAATGAAGCGATCAACCTGGTGTCACTCAGTGATGCCGGTAAAAATCTGCACTACAACAATAACTGCGACCAGTCGATCATGATGCAGGGGTATACGCAAAAATTGGTGCAAGTTTTTGTCAACCTGCTCAACAATGCAACCGATGCATCAAGCGCGAACCAGTCAATCAAAATTAATGCGCGGGCGAATGGTGGAAATGTATTAATCACGGTGAAAGATTTTGGCACGGGGATACAGGAAGAACACCTGTCTAAAATTTTCGAGCCATTTTTTACTACCAAAAATATCGGCGAGGGCACCGGGTTAGGCTTGTCACTGACCTACAACATCATCCAGGAGCACGGTGGAACGATATCGGTGTCCAGCCATTATGGGGACGGTTGTCAGTTCGACATTTCGTTGCCGTTGGACCACGGACTAAGCCCATGAGTCATATACTGGTCGTAGAAGACGAGCCAATCATTCTTGAAAGCCTGGTACGTTTACTGGAGCGACAGGGGCATCACGTCGCCGGCGTCAGCTCGGTTCCCGAAGCCGAAGAACATTCGATCAACATGTACGATCTGATCATTTCGGATTTGCGCCTTCCCGGTGAATCAGGAACTTCGTTAATCACTCGTGCAGCGCCTATTCCAGTGTTGATCATGACCAGTTATTCCACTGTTCAATCGGCCGTCGACGCGATGAAACTTGGTGCCATCGATTACATTTCAAAACCCTTTAATCACGACGAAATGATTATGACGGTTAAGCGAATTCTAGATAACGCGATTACCGAACAGCAGAATACTATTCTGCAGCAGGAAGTAGCGCGCGATTATCCGGTAAAAAGCATGATCGGCTACTGTGAGCCGATGTTACAGGTGACCGATCGAATCGCCCGGGTTGCTCCAACCGATACCACGGTACTCATCCTGGGCGAAACCGGCACCGGAAAAGAACTGGTGGCACGAGCCATTCACGCCCAGAGTAAACGCAAGAATCACACCATGATCAGCGTTAACTGTGCGGCTTTTGCCGAAAATTTAATCGAATCGGAGTTATTTGGGCACGAAAAAGGAGCATTTACCGGCGCACTGCAAATGAAAAAAGGCCTCATTGAAGCAGCCAATGGTGGCACTTTGTTCCTCGACGAAATCGGAGAACTGCCACTGGAAGTACAGGCGAGTTTATTGGGTGTTATACAAGATGGAGAAATTCGCCGTGTAGGCGCAAGCCAGTCTATCAAAGTTGATGTTCGAATTTTAGTTGCCACCCACAAAAACCTGCAACAAATGGTCAACGACCATTTATTCCGTGAAGATTTGTATTACCGCTTAAACGTATTCGAACTGGACCTGCCGCCACTGCGTGAACGCGGTAGCGATATAAAGATGCTGGCTGATGCCATTTTGACCAAGATGTCGAACCGCATTCACCGAAAGTCTATCGTGTTTGACGACAAGGCCTACGCAGAGCTACCGAAATACTCCTGGCCCGGTAATGTGCGTGAGCTGGAAAACGTGATTGAAAGAGCAGTGATACTTTGCAGCGGTCTGCGGATAGAGGCCAAAGATTTGGCCCTCAGCATCGCGAACGCCGCACAAGAACGACCGATGTCCGAACTCGATCAGCAGCTATCACTGGATGACTACTTTGTCAGTTTCGTGAAAAAGTTTCAGTCTCAGTTTAACGAAACCGAACTGGCAAAAATGCTTGGTATTAGCCGCAAGAATTTATGGGAAAAGCGCCAACGACTGGATATACCTTCGCGCAAGGAAACAGCCTGACAAGTACATGGAAATGCTGACATGACTGATACGGTTATTAGAACTCTCTCGAAAAAAATTGCACAAACCATGCTCGCCGGCTTTGATCGCCACTTTTCTATTTTTAGTGAAATTACTCGAGGCGCACGCGAACGTTTTGAAAATGCCGACTGGGAAGCCGAACGCGCCGCCTCACGAGAACGCATCAAATTTTATGACGTCCGTGTCAAAGATGCGATCGAGGACTTACATAAATTGTTCGATCTGGACAAGTTTAACAGCACGCTCTGGTTTGAAGTTAAAGGTGAATATATTCAATTAATTCAAAACCATCACCAACCTGAACTTGCTGAGACATTTTACAATTCAGTTTTTTGCGCCTTATTCCACCGCGACTATTTTGACAATGACTATATTTTTATTCGCAGTATCGTATCGACCGAGTTTATAAATTCAGACCTGCCCTCGTATCACGTCTACTATCCGGCGCGACGCGGATTTCGCACCTCCATCCGGCAGGTAATGATCGATGCTGGCTTCGATCTGCCATTCGAAAATCTCAATCAGGATGTCAGAAATATCACCCAGTCTCTGATCAAGCAGACCTTTCCCCGCCCCCGACGTGCACATCTGAATTTTCAGTTTCAGGTCATCAACACGGTATTTTATCGCAACAAAGCAGCCTATATCGTCGGCAAAAGCATCAATGCCAATCAGGAAATTCCATTTGCGATCCCTATCCTGAATAACGAACAGGGCGCGATTTATGCTGATACAATAATCATCGGTACCAAAGGCCTGTCGCGATTATTTGAATATTCCTACGTCCACTTCATGGTCGATCACCCAGTACCGTCATCGATCGTAAGCTTCTTACGCGAGCTAATGCCCGCGCGTAGAAAGCAGGACTTCTATTCCGCTATTGGTTTACACAAACAGGGTAAAACCGATTTTTATCGTGACTTTTTGCATCACCTGAAGCATTCCGAAGATGAACTGATCATTGCCCCCGGTATCAAAGGCATGGTCATGGCGGTTTTCACTCTGCCGTCTTATCCATATGTATTCAAGGTAATTCGTGATCGCTTCCCACCGCCGAAGAAAATTACCCGGCAGCAAGTACGCGACACCTATCAATTAGTCAAACAACACGACCTCGTTGGGCGCATGTCAGACACACTCGAATATTCCCACGTGGCTTTTCCCAGCAAACGATTTTCGGCGGATTTACTGGAAGAATTGTATGCCACCTGCGAAGACAGTATCGCCGAGGAGAGGGAACACATTGTCATCAAACACCTCTACATCGAGCGTCGGATGACGCCGTTAAATATCGCCGTACAGCGTGCCGACGACAAATATTTGGATCGTCTGATGCGAAGTTATGGGAATGCAATTAAACAGTTGGCAGGGGCAAACATATTTCCGGGCGACCTGTTACTGAAAAATTTTGGCTTAACCGGACAGGGGCTGGGGCGCGTGGTGTTTTACGATTATGACGAAATTTGCTACCTCACCGAATGTAACTTCAGAAAAATTCCACCACCTCGATACCCGGAAGATGAATTCGTAGCAGAGCCCTGGTTCAGCATCGGCGCCAACGACATATTTCCGGAAGAATTCTCCACTTTCCTGTTTGCCGATAACCGTACGCGTCAAGCCTTCCTCAAATACCA
>CBDUSZ010000150.1:0-8582 GCA_965370015.1 uncultured bacterium
ATTACGATGACACTGGAAAGAGCCCGCGAACTACTCGAAGTACAGGTTTATATCGGCCAGGGGTATAATCTCAATTCGGCGAAACTAATACTTGCCGAAGTGCAGCGCGAGCACGGGCAGGAAGCCACTGATCGGCTTATAGGCGAATTAGATATGGAAACAATTTTTGGTTTCAAGGCCGGTCAAATATTCAAATCACCTTGATTTAGCCTTGCCGGAGTTTTTGCTGGACAACCGCGCACGCTCGTCAACCCCAATCTCGGTGACCTTGCTCAAATCAGAATAATCAATATGACAAATACAATTGCGACCCGATTGCTTGGCCTCGTATAGATAATTGTCCACCGAGTCGACGAATGTATCGAGCCCGATAATACTGGTTTTCATGTAAACGCTGGCACCCATGCTGACGGTAATATTGAACTTGCCCTGATCGTAGCGGACCGGTGAGTCGGCTATTATCTCGCGGATTCGATCAGCCACTTTTAAAGCCAGGTTAAGATGTGTCTGTGGAAATACTATCGCGAATTCCCCACCAGCGTAGCGACAGGCGCAGTCCGTGGTGCGTACTTCATTTTTGATAATTGCGGCAACATGGCTGAGCGCCAGGTTACCGGCCTCGTAACCATATTTATGATTCACCTGGTTAAAATGATCAAGGTCAATCATCACCAGGGTAGTCGGTATTCCACTTCGCTTGGCTCGATCCATCTCCACCTGTAACAGGCTTTTAAAGTGCTGAAAATTATATAACCCAGTGAGCGCATCAGTGGACACCAGTTCGGTCAATTCACTAACCCGCAAGCGTAACTTTGCGATTTCGTCAAGCCAGCGGCATTCCGCTCCCGCTACCGAACATTTTAATAACTGTTCACCAGAATCATCCATACTTCTAGTTAATCCTTGTTAGACATCATTACGAAAACCCGGTCAATTGCCGAGCATTGTTAAACTCATCATTGGAGTATAGCAGTAACTTTTGGGCATTCAGATTTAACTGCGACAGGCGGATTATCGCTAACCTGAAATTTCTCGGCGGGCTATGGCTGGAGAAAAATCACCACTGGCTGGAATAGTTCAATCGCTCGACTCGACCATCAGGTTTAACTCGTCGATTCGTTCTTTTGCTTCGATAGTCGCGCCAGGTCCGGCGACAACCATTATGTCTCGCGGTTTTAATTGCATTCCCTGCGAAGAAAAAACCTTTATCTTCTCGATCGGTTGACGATTTTCCCTGTCCAAAAATATGACTGGTTCTGCATTTTCGCCGAATATCCATTTATCACCCCATTGCGTCAATGCGATCAATAATGGCATTAATTCTTTACCTTTGGCCGTCAGCACATATTCGTGCCTCTTTGCGCCCTGCTTTATCGGCACGCGATCCAGTATTTCATTTTGGCATAGTTTTTTAAGACGCGAAGTCAAAATGTTACGCGCGATTCCAAGCTGTCGCTGAAAATCCTCAAAACGCCGCGTACCAAAATAAACCTCGCGAATGATCAAAATAGCCCAGCCCTCGCCAATAATATCCAGCACATGGCCGATGGATCGATTTAACGGGTCATATTTTTCCGGTTTTAACATTCATTCAACTCTTAATTACACTGGCCTGCGCTTCACCTCTGCGCAATGTACCGACTGCTTGCATCAACACGCTATCGGGTCACAGCCACATGATCCAGATTATAGACAGTAGTTTTTGTTTGAAACTTTTATCTTAATTTTCCACCACGGTCAACTACCAACAGGCGAGCATAGATTACTTTGCTTCCGGATTACCGGCGCCTGATCGCTCAAATTGTGGTAAATCATCGCTAATTTCGTAATAGTCGCCAGCTTCGCCGACGTAGATATGGGCGATAGTTTTGAGCCCGTGACCAGCATCCAGAGTACCGGCAGATACCGCCATTTTATTATTCCCGTCCCTGGCATCCCAAAACAGGCTGGCACCGCATTCACTACAAAAGCCTCGATAAGTGTCCGGGGAACGATCATGATACCACTGAAGACTTTGCTGGCTGATAAATACCAGGTGTTGCGTAGCCACCGATGTATAGGCCGCAAAGTGCCCATGCGTGCGGCGACAATTTTCGCAATGGCAGTTAATAATATCACGTCTGGGGCCAGTAATTTGATAGCGTACCTGCCCACACAGGCAACCGCCGTCGAGTCTGGGTAGTTCATCGGTTGATGTGGTCACACTATTTAACCTCAAAGATTACAGGCATTGAATAGTATTATAATTAGCAAATAAGTAGAATCCCACGCAGCAATAATCACTCATAATTTGGGAGGCCAGCCAATCCATGCTGCATATCGCTCTACACTTTTTAATACCTGCACTGGTGGCAATGGTATTTTTTCCAGCCAGTAAATGGAAAGTATTTTTGATCCTGGCCTTAACCATGCTGGTTGATTTGGATCACCTGTTGGCTTCTCCGATATACGACCCGACCCGGTGCGGCATTGGATTCCATCCCCTGCATGGTTACGTTGCAATTGGCTTTTACGGTCTCATGTTATTGCATCGCAAAAGCCGCATCATCGGGCTGGGATTAATGATTCATATGTTGCTCGATATTTCCGACTGTATCGTTATGGATCAACTGCCGCTGGTAATGATTCGCTGACCGGCATAATATCCTGAAACGAATGTATCGCTAAAAAATGCATCACGTCCATCGCTGGCGCATTTGAGTCTGGTTGATGGATAGCTATAACCTGCTCGATGCCGAAATCAAGCGCTGACTGCAACGCCTTCAAATTATCGTCTATCAGCAGGGTCCGCTTGCGCTCGAATGGATGGCGTTTGTAAACTTCCATCCAGCAATCCGGGTCTTCTTTAGGCAGTGAAAATTCGTGTACGGTAATCAGGCGATCAAATTTATTGGCTATCCCGGTTTTCGCCATTTTAAGATCGAGGCTATCGCGATGGGCGTTGGTTACCATTACCACGTCTTTACCGGCATTTCGTAGTGCATCGAGAAAATCTTCGGAATGGGGCCGGATTGCAACCTTGTGTGCAATTTCGTGTTTTAACTCGACGACATCCAGACCCAGAACCTCGCTCCAGTAATCGGTTGAATACCAGTTCAGGGTACCCGCAATTGACCGGGTTTGGTGGTTGATACTGTGTTTGGCCTGCTGAAGGTCTATCTGGTTTATTTCAGCGTATCTTAATGGCAAATATTCTTGCCAGAAGTAATTATCGAAATGAAGATCCAGCAGGGTACCGTCCATATCGAGCAGGACGGTATCGATCTGATGCCAGTCAACCATCGGCACACTCGAGTATTGATCCTGAATGGGTGCCTGGATGATCCATCTTTTGAGTGACACTCGATCTCGATGTGTCACTGCCGTGGCAAGCAACGGCCAGGGTTCGACCTGATGCCTTACAGGTCACGCGCCAGGCGGATACCAACATTATACTGCCCACGTTCACTCGGGAATTTATCCCGATTTTCAGCACGCATAGAGCTCGCAGGACTGCGATAGGCGCCTCCTCTGGCTATGCGAACCTTACAGTCTCCGCCTTCCCAAACCGAGCCGTCGGTTGGTGCATCTTTATAATTTCGGTGATAACAATCATGCACCCATTCGAATAAATTACCCGCTGTATCGTAGACACCAAATTGATTCGGCTGATAGGTACCAATTTTAGCGGGTTTGCCGGTATTATAGTCACTGACGCAATCGAAACAATGCGCATTGCTAGAACCCGCCGATGTCCCCCACCAAAATGACGAAGTAGTACCGGCGCGGGCGACATACTCCCACTCCGATTCTGACAACAGGCGATACTGTTTGCCGGTTTGTTTGCTCAACCAGCGGGTGTAGGCAAAGGCATCGTCCCAGGAAACGTTATTCACCGGATGGATCTTGCGATCCCAGCCGGAACTATTAGGCAGTTTGCGTTTAGTGGCCTTTGCAAATTGATCGAATTCAGCGTAGGTAACTTCGTAAACCGATACCATGAATGATTCAATTGTAACCATATGTCTCGGCACTTCATCTGCCGAAATAATACCCGAGGGACCACCCATGCGATATTCGGCACCCGGCACCTGAATCATCATCGGACCACCACCACCCGATTTTAGTTCATCTTTGAACGGATCGGGCTTATCCACAAATTGCGCTTTAGGGTCTGGGTCTGGTTTTGTTTCTGGATCCGCTTCTACAATCACAGCAGGTTGCGGCGCTTTCTCGCCACTTTGCGTTTCCGTCTGGTTATCCGTGACAGGTGGGGCATCGACCATATCCTTGATATTTTCTCCCGCCTGTTTAACTGTATCGCTAGCCTGTTCAACCAGGCCTTGTTGCCAGGCAAAGAAACCACCAGCACCCAGTAATATAATTATAGCGACCCAGATCAACGCCTTGTAAGAACGCGGTTGTTTTGGTTCTTCAATAATTGGTGCTTCGACGACTTGAGTAACTGGAGCGTCCGGTTGTTTCACAGGCGTCTCTATTTCTTCATGCCTTGCGCGCTCCTTGATGTCTACCACTATCAGGGTTGTGTTGTCCTGATTAATTTTATTCGCGTCTTCGACAGCCTTCAGTAATGCGTATACACACTCCTTGGCAGTCGCCGACCAGGACGAGTATTGAATCACCGCGCCATTGCCGAGCGTATCCAGCCCGTCACTGGCGACTATAATTCGATCTCCCGGGCGCATCTTGATCGGCTTCTCGGATACATCAATACTGCTAATTTCTTCGCCGGTCATCGCGCTCATCAGCATGTTCCTTGACATGCCCGCCTGCTCCTCGATCTCCATGCCCTGCTCTTTCATCATATCGAGATAGGCACCGTAGCTATGATCGGCATTATATTTGGTGATTTCGCGATCACGGATGAGGTAAAGATGACTGTCTCCAACACTGACCCAGTACAACTTATCATCTTGTAAATAGGCCGACACCATGGTGCAGCCCATGCCCCGCAGTGCTGGCGTTTCCTTCACTGATGTCCTTATCTGATCATTTGACCGATTCAGACTCTCGGTCAAAGATTCGGATATCTTGTCAGTCGGGAAATTTGACTGGAAGGTTTTGTTGAAAGTCGCGATCACCATGTTACTGGCTACATTGCCAGCCGCATGGCCGCCCATACCATCAGCCATAACTACCAGTGCACAGGATTCACCGTTTGAGGTATCACCCAGTTGGGAAACCATGTAAGCATCTTCCTGATAGTCCCTCGCACCATCGATCTGATCACTTGCTATTTCGAATTCAACACTCATTTAACAGTCTAATTCCTGAATATCACGCTATGACAATAGCAGTATAGTTTAGGGATCCTCTGATTACCCACTCCATCTCGGTAAAAATACCAAACTTTTTCTAAAACGAGACATGTATATCGTCGTTGTCTAACAAAAAAGGCTGATAACCCGTATCTTTCAACAATTGTAGCGGTAAATACAAATTATTTTCTACTTCCTGCCAGCTCATCCAGACCCACTGCTCACACTTGCCGGGCTCGGGGTTATTTATTTTTTCCAGATTCGCGCATTCTGCCTCAAAATAAAGTGAGATAGAATGATTTTGATGCGAAAACCTATTATTAGTCAGGCCGACGAATCTTAGCTCATCAAGCCCCAGCCCGGTTTCTTCCACCACTTCGCGTCGTGCAGTCTGCTCGGGTGATTCCCCTAACTCAATCCAGCCGCCGGGTAGCTGCCATACAAAACCACCATTAGCTACCATTCGTTTACCAAACAAAACTTTATCCTGGTGGGTCACAATTACGCCCACGCCAACACGCGGGTAGTTGTATAATGGCTGACTATCTTTCATGGCCCCCCGCACACTGAATTTCCGGCCAAATATATTAGGCATAAACATTTTAGTGGAAAACTAAACACAAATTTGATTGGCCGCATTTATAAGTGACACCCGAAATGCATCGCATCCAGCATTCCACGCTAGCAGACGAACACAATAGCAATTACGGATTTTTCTTATCTTGCTGGAACCGCCTGTTTCACAGTTATACGCATAGGACGTCTGCCAATGTCCAGACCATGCCAATCGGTCTGGTCATCATGCGCGAGTCAAAAGATAAGCGTGTCGACCGAATTCTAATGCTTCCTTTCTTACGAAGCTAACACTACTGTCCGGAACCAAGGAACCTCTGTGTTATATTGAGTGTCTATTGCTCACTAAGTTGTAACTTGTGTACCCCATATGATTGATACCTGGCCATTGCTGAAAAACACCGACTTCCCGCCAGTGACGCGTAACGAAATTGAAATATTGCAAGTCAATCTCGGCTACCTGTGCAATCAATCCTGCTTGCACTGCCACGTTGCCGCGGGACCAAATCGTAAAGAATTGATGGTCGGTGAAAATATTGACCTGCTGTTAAAAATTCTCCAGCAACCCTCTATACATACCCTGGATCTGACCGGTGGCGCGCCGGAAATGAACCCTTTATTCAAAGAACTGGTGCTAAAGGCTCGAAAACTCGACGTCACTATTATCGACCGCTGCAATTTGACTATATTGTTCGAGCCTGGGTTTGAGGACATGGCCCAGTTTCTGGCTGATAATGAAGTTCAAATCGTCGCATCACTCCCTTGCTATATCGAAGAAAACGTCGATGGGCAAAGGGGAAAAGGGGTTTATAAGAAAAGTATCGCCGCGCTTAAGGTTCTCAATGAGCTTGGCTATAGCCAGCCAGGCAGCAATCTGACCATTGCATTGGTATATAACCCGACTGGCGCTTATCTGCCACCGTCACAGGAGTCACTTTTAAGTGACTATCGACAGTTTTTACACAACGAATTTGATATAACCTTCGATACGCTTTTTACCATCACGAATATGCCGATCGCCCGCTTTGGTAGCACATTGATTTCGAAGGGAGAGTTTAAAAACTACATGACCCTGCTAAAGGATTCCTTCAATGCTCCGAATCTATCAGGCTTAATGTGCAAGAACCAGTTAAGTGTGGACTGGCAAGGATATGTCTACGATTGTGATTTTAATCAAATGCTAAATATGAACATCGAAAACCCTCAGACCCACGAACGACTACACATACGCGATGTATTGAAAAATGACCTGACAGGCATTCCGGTGAGCGTTGCCGATCATTGCTATGGCTGTACTGCGGGACAGGGAAGCAGCTGCGGGGGAGCGCTTGCCTGAATCCAGCGCAAAATCTACCAGCATCATAATTCCGGTTTATAACGAAGCATCTCTACTGGATGAAAGCTTAAAAAAACTGTTCGATGGGTTGCGCGGAATCTCTGGCATCGAGGTTATTCTCAGTGACGGTGGCAGCACCGATAATACGCTCGCAATTGCAAGGCAGTATCCCTGTAAAATTCTCAGCGGTACAACTGGCAGAGCCAGGCAAATGAATGTCGCCGGCCACCAGGCAAGTGGCGACTTCCTGTTATTTCTACACGCTGACAGCAGCTTGCCAGATGGCTGGATAAAGCAGGTACAGGCGTCGCAGAAATGGGGGTTTTTTCCGGTCAAACTAAGCGGCCGACACTGGCTGCTACGCGTGATCGAAAGCGCAATTAATTTTCGCTCGCGGATCAGCAAAGTAGCAACTGGTGATCAGGGTCTTTTTTTCAAACGGTCATTTTTTCACCAACTGGGGGGGTTCCCAGATATTCCTATCATGGAAGATATTGCTGTCAGCAAGCGTGCCCGGGTTCTCTCGAAACCCACCATCGGCCGTTATGCGGTTATCACCTCCAGTCGACGCTGGGAGCAAAACGGCATTATTAAAACTGTATTTCTAATGTGGGGACTTAGATTTGCTTATTGGCTGGGCATCAGTCCACAGCGACTACATCGAATCTACCAGGGAACCCCCGATTAAATCATGGCCTTAATCCAGATCTTTGCCAAACCACCGGTTGCAGGTAAGGTGAAAACTCGCCTGATCCCTGATCTGGGTGAATCGGTGGCGACCGAGATTTATCGTTATTGTCTCGACTACACATTGAATCTGGTCCGCCATTCGGGGCTCGATTACCAAATTTGGCTTAGCGAAGATTCAACCGACCCGATTTTTCAGGGAGAGGCATACTCTTTGCAACAAGGACCCGACCTGGGGTCGCGCATGTTGCAGGCGATTAGTGGCCAGTTGCAACGACAGGCAACACCTGGCGCAAAAGTTATTCTGATTGGCTCGGATTGCCTGGATATGAGCAATACTCATTTGCATCAGGCACTCGAAGCGCTTGGCAGTCACGATATTGTTTTATTACCAGCGTTTGATGGCGGCTATGCCCTGATCGCCTGTGGCAAAATCGAGGCCCAACTATTTGCCGGGGTTGAATGGGGCTCTGGTAGCGTTTTTAAACAAACGCTGAAAAATGCACGCGCCCTGGATTACCAGGTATCGATACTTGAAACCATCAGGGATATTGATACGCTGCAGGACGTCAATCACTATGCTGAATTAAGGCCTTTTATCTCAAAAATATAAGGAGCCTCTGATCAATACATGAATCAATATCTGTTCGTTAAAATAGGCCAACTCATCGTTGCCAATCTTGCCAATAGATTGACTAAAGCTGGCCCCATGAGCGAAGCGATTGCTT
>CBDUSZ010000151.1:0-8537 GCA_965370015.1 uncultured bacterium
AGCTCCGTGCTCAAATCCTCACGTATTTTATATACGCTCCGGTTTTCCGCGCGGTGCTTTCTTGCACTCACGAAAAAATCCGAATTAATAGAGACACCCTCTAAAACAATAGCTAAACACTGCTCTAATTATTTTAAAAAGTCCAGACAACAAGTCCGTGCTTTAAAAACAGGATTTCCCTCGGTTCGATTGGCTAAAATTTGCCTGTAGGGTCGAATGCATTCGACCAATAATTGTTTTGGCCGAATAAATTCGACCCTACCAGTATTTGCCACCCAATCGGGGGAGAATAGCGAAAAATGCTAATCGCTTGAATAGTGAATCAGCTCAATATCAGTGCGATCTATCTGCTTGCCCAGGCTGATATAGCCCTTACCATACAGAGCCAGCTCTTCTCGCCTTAAAAATATTTCCTGTCCGTCCTGGGTTTTGATGAATGTCCCATTGGTACTCTGGTCGGTAATGACAAATTTCCCACGTCGATATTCTATCTTCGAGTGGTAACGCGATATTAATTCACCCTGGACTATTAACTCACAATCGATGCCACGCCCGAGCAGAAAAGAAGTCGTTGTATTAGGGATATTAATTTTGTTTTTTCCGCAGGTCAAAGTCAGATTTTTGGCCTGATGATACCTTGCAGGGTTTGTAAAACTACTCGCTGTGGCCATATTCGTGACATCGCTTTCCTCCTCCCAGCTAAACATATAAACATCAAGCGGCTCCTTACGGCCCTTTACGCGCAAACGGTCAAACGGACGAGTACGGTTGGTAAGTTCTGAATTTTGCAGCAAAAATGCTAATTCCTTGGTACACAGAATTTGCCGTGCTTTGGCCATGCCGGCGACACGAGAGGCGACATTAACCGTGTCTCCATAAATGTCATTATCTTCCAGAATTGTACTGCCGTACTGCATGCCTATGCGTATTGAAACGCCGATCGTTTCGGGGGAGCGATCGTCTTCCATGGTCTCCTGAATGGCACGTGCTGCCATCATCGCCATATCGGTATCCATGAAGTAAACCAGAATTTCGTCGCCGATAGTCTTTACCAGATTGCCGTTGTGGCGCCGGGTAATCGAAATCAGGGCGTCAAGGGATTTGGAAATTCGTTCACGCGCGAGGTCATCACCCATATTTTCGTACATGGCCGTGCTACCGGCCACATCGGCAAACATAACGACACAGTTTATCGTTTCTCGCACCATTTATGATTTATCCATATTATTCAGGCTTTGATCCATAAAATCTTTGTCCAGGCTAATTAACCTCTCCCCCACATCCTAAAGCCCCACTAAAATAGGTGATCCGTGATCTAACCTGGAGGACTTGTATTCGATTTATAGATAATATTATTAACAGTTAAAATTCTTATTAACTTTATATAGCATGTTACTGAAAATTAAATAGTTATTCCAACGCTTATTTTTCTGAAATATAACTAATCGCCCTCGAAATTCGTGCTAGGGTTTTTGCTTTTCCAATAATTTCGACGGTTTTATCGATTGGAGGCGAGAATGACCCACCGGTAACCGCTACACGCAGCGGCTGACCGACCTTGCCCATATTGAGCTGCAAAGCCTGAGTAATCGATTCGATGATTTGATGGATGGCGGGTGATTTCCACTCTTCCAGGTTGCTGAATTCGTTCAGTAGACTTTGCACAGGTGCCAATGCTACCGGACGTAGCGCCTTTTTAGCGGCTTTTTCATCATATTCATCAAAATCTTCAAAACAATAAAGAATGCTATCGGCCAATTGATTGATCGTTGACACCCGCTGTCGATATAAATCGACAACGCTATGAAAATCAGTCTCGACTTCATAACGGGTACCTATCTTGTCCAAACGCTGCTTAACCAGATCTATAATTTGACTAATCGGCAACGAAACCAGATATTGCTGGTTGATCCAGTTAAGTTTTTCGGTATTGAAAATCGATGCCGATTTATTAATATCGTCCAGAGAAAAGTGTTCAATCATATCTGCGGTACTAAAAATCTCCTGATCACCATGCGACCATCCCAGTCGTACCAGATAATTCAGCATCGCTTCGGGTAAATATCCATCCTCGAAATACTGCATGATACCGACCGCGCCATGTCTTTTCGATAAGCGTTTTCCATCGTCTCCGAGGATCATCGGCAGGTGCGCATATTCAGGGCACTCGACGCCCAGTGCTTTAAGAATATTAATTTGTCGGGGTGTATTGTTAACATGGTCATCCCCCCTGACAACATGGGTAATGTGCATGTCCATATCATCGACAACAACGGTGAGATTGTAGGTTGGGGTTCCATCCGAGCGGGCTATAATCAAGTCATCCAGCTCACTATTTTTAACCCTCACCGTACCTTTAACATGATCGCTAAAAATGACTTCACCCTGCTGTGGGTTTTTGAATCGAACCACTAGATCCGGCCCGGCATCGGATTTTAGACCGAGCTCCCGACAAAGACCGTCGTAGCGCGGTTTTTGTTTTACCAGCATCTGGCTTTCGCGTAATGTTTCTAATCGTTGTTTCGAGCACGAACAGTAGTAAGCATCCCCGGTATCTATCAACTGCTGTATTACCGTGGTGTAACGATCAAATCTCTCAGTTTGATAATACGGGCCTTCATCATAATCGAGATTTAACCACTGCATGCCATCCAAAATTGCCTGTACCGATGCCTCGGTCGACCTTTCCCGGTCTGTATCCTCAATGCGTAGTACAAAGGTTCCACCCATTTTTTTGCTGTATAGCCAGGAAAACAGCGCTGTTCGAGCGCCACCCACGTGCAGGAAACCAGTAGGACTGGGAGCGAAACGGGTTTTAATCATTTTGTTTCTCGGGGCTTGGCTGACAAGGCGCGGTATTCTATCAAAATAAAATTGCTTTCATACTCCACTGGAGGCAAATTTACGCACTAATACTTTTGCTGTAATTCCATCACATTGCCTGTGCGTGTTAACCGTGTATGTTTCAGGAACGAATTACCAAGCAATGCGTTAACGGGTTTAGAACCCTCGATGACAGTCGCTTTTACGTTGGGCACTTTTATACCGCCGACGCTGACACTATCCAGCGTAATCTCCCAAACAGGCACTGTTGCCGCTGCCGTGTTCGCAAAGCCCCGAATTCCGTTACGATAATCAATGCCGATATTCCTCGCATGCGCGCCACTGATGGTGACGTATGTCGCACCGGTATCGACCAGAAAGCGAGTCGGATGGCCGTTGATACTCCCCGCAATGTAATACATACCCTGAAAATCCGCATATATTTTAGACACCGAGCGGTCGGGCTTTTTATAACCACCCTGGATTCCCATGCTCAGTCCTAGCTTTCGGGTTTCCCCGTCAACCGATATGACCGCCCCCCGCCCCGAAGCCGAAATCAGCGTCACCCCGTTAAAAGTTTGGCCCTGGCTCAACAGCTTTTGCTGTGAATCAATTAATAGCAGGGCCTTGTTGGTAAATAATCCAATCACTTTTACACTGGTGGCGTAAACCCCGGGACTTAGCAGATAAATAGCCAGAAATATGAAGCAGACTAGTCGATTTTTACTCATGGCTTTTCGGCGACAATAACCCAGAAAATCTGCAGGCAGCCAAAGGCATATAAGCCAGCAAGCACATCATCGATCATGATGCCAAACCCACCGGGCACACGTTTATCGGCGAGCCTGACCGGCCAGGGTTTAACGATATCGAAAAATCGAAATAGTACAAATCCAGCCAAGATCCACTGCCAGTTGAAGACCGGTACAGCGATCATGGTAATCCAGTAACCAATAATTTCATCCCAGACAATTCCCCCGTGATCGTGTACTCCAAGTGCTTTACTGGTGTAATCGCAAACATAAACCCCGAAAATAAAACCGCCCACTATGACCATTAAATAGGTGACTAAATCGAGTTGACTGAGCAACAAATATAACGGGATTGCTACTAACGTGCCCATGGTCCCAGGCGCATACGGCGATAAGCCTGATCCAAAACCCAAAGACAGCAGGTGCAGTGGATTACGCAGCATCGAAACAGGAACAGGTTTGTTAGTCAAAATGTTGGTATCCGTGCCAGTTGCGTAAATCAACTGTTTGCTTACCTTGCGTTAGAGTGTAGCCCGATTCAGAAATTTCACCTATCTGACTCAGGTGACAATCTGGATGTTGCTGATTCCACTGTATCACTCGAGGCCAGTGTTGCGCGGGTAAAGTAAAGCATATTTCATAATCATCACCTCCAGTTAAGGCATACTGGTAGGCGTTATTCTCAACTATCCATTCATCCACGGGTAAATTCACTTGATCGATTTCCGCACCAACGCCACTCAACCGCAGGATATGGGCCAGGTCACCCACCAGGCCATCCGACAGATCAATCGCAGCAGTGGCATAACGCGATAGAAACTCTACCAGTTCCAGGCGTGGCAGCGGTCGATTTAACGCGTTCAAACACTGCCCCGAGATAGAGCCGGGTAATATTATATGTTTCTGAAGATGTGCAAGACCCAGGGCCGCGTTGCCCAGTAACCCGGAAACCAGGATCTTATCGCCTAACCTGGCGCCACTACGAGTGACAAATCGATTCTTCTGCACCAGGCCGGTGACCTGTACTGTAATTGATAGCGGGCCCTGGCAAGTATCACCGCCCACTAACTCGATCTGATAGGTTTCGGCAACCTGCTTCAGACCGTGGGAGAATTCGTTCAACCAGGCTTCATCGAAATCAGGCAAACTGAGCGAGACCAAAAACCACGCCGGATCTGCAGCCATTGCCGCCAAATCGCTCAAATTAACCGCCAGGGACTTATAGGCAATATCGGCAGCACTGGTGTTTTCTGGAAAATGTACACCATTAATCAAGGTATCCATACTCATAACCACCTGCATTCCAGCTGGCACCTCAAGGATGGCCGCATCGTCACCCTGGGATAATTTTACCGCATAGCGGCTTTTACCAGTATTGGCAAAATATCGTTCTATTAGTGAAAATTCATTCAGCGACAAAAGCAATAACCCGGTAGATTATGCAGTGGTTTCAGCCTGACGAATTTTTTGCGCCAGTGGATCGAGAACTCCGTTGACAAACTTATGACTCTCATCCGTACCGTAAGTTTTTGCCAGGTTAATCGCCTCGTTGATTACCACTTTGTAGGGAATTTCCAAATGATAAATAAGTTCGTAAGTGGCAATTCGCAAAATGTTGCATTCGATTGGGTCGAGGTTGTCCTTGAAATTTTGCATGTGCTCCCGGTAAGCAGCGTCTAGTTCGGTGACATACGAGGGGATTTTATAAAGTAATTCGAGAAAATAATCTTCATCACCTGATGCAACACCCTGATCTTCCAGATAGTGGTCTCGAATCCAGTCCAGGTCTTCACCGGAAAGTTGCCATTGATACAGTGCCTGCATTGCCTTATCACGGGCGTGTTTACGTTTTTTGATAAAACGCGCCTTGTCAGATCCAGTCTTATTTATCGACCCAGCTTTTCCCATCGGAGACAACTAACCAATTTTTCTGATTAAACTAATCATTTCCATTGCAGCCATCGCCGCATCGGCACCCTTGTTTCCAGCCTTGGTCCCAGCTCGCTCAATCGCCTGCTCTATCGTATCGGTGGTGAGCACAGCATTGATGACCGGAATAGAATACTGCAATGCCAGCGATGACAAGGCTTTAGCGTTTTCACCGGCGACAAAATCAAAGTGCGGGGTCGAACCCCGGATGACCGCACCAATACCAATAATGGCATCAAATTTCCCCGAGTCAGCGTATTTTTGAACAATTAAGGGCATTTCAAGCGCACCGGGTACGTGACTGACGGTAATATCAGAAGATTTAATTCCGGCGCGCTGCAATGTATCCAGAGCACCCTGCAACAGGCTCTGGACGATAAATCCATTAAAGCGGCCGACAACAATGGCGATCCTTGCCTCGTTGACACTGATATCACCATTGGTTTGATTGACTTCACTCATAATGCTTCCTCGTTAATCGGAATAATATTCGACGACTTCGAGACCAAAGCCGGCAAGACCATGAAATTTCTTTGGCGCGCTAAGCAAGCTCATTTTTCGCACGCCTAAATCGGCCAAAATCTGGGCACCAATACCATAGGTTCGCAGGTCGTCAGATTGATCATCATCGTGATGGACATCATCGCGTATGATTGATTCAATTTTTGTTATCATATCTTTAGGAGATTCGGGCTGGCGCAGGAACACAATAACGCCCTCACCGGCCTTCTCGATAGTTTCCATAACATCGCCTAAAGGCCAGCCGCGGCCTGCGGTACCCAGCAGTGCATCGGTCAATGTATTTTGCACATGTACCCGAACCGGAATCGTTTTATCGGAGTTTACCTTGCCTTTTACCAACGCGAAATGCAGCTCCTGGGCAATGCTGTCTTCGTAGGCATATAACTGAAATTCACCAAAGTCGGTCGGAAACCTGGAATCAATAATACGTTCCACAGAATGTTCATTTTCGATTCGATATCGAATCAGATCTTCGATTGTGCCTATCTTTAAATCGTGTTGTCTGGCAAAAGCCTCTAAATCCCTCCGCCGTGCCATGGTGCCGTCATCGTTAAGCACTTCGACAATCACCGCTGCGGCTTCAAACCCCGCCAACCTCGCCAGGTCGCATCCCGCTTCAGTATGTCCCGCCCTGATCAAAACACCGCCTTTACGTGCCATTATGGGAAATATGTGGCCGGGCTGTACAATATCCTCGGGGCTCGCGTCTGCCTTTACCGCAGCCAGTACCGTAGCTGCCCGATCTGACGCGGAGATACCAGTAGTAACACCCTCTGCCGCCTCGATAGACATGGTAAAATTGGTTTCCATTTGTGCTTTATTGTCACCCACCATTAACGGCAGGCGCAGTTGCAAACAGCGCTCCTCGGACAACGTCAGGCAAATTAGTCCACGGCCATACCTGGCCATAAAATTAATCGTATCGGCTGTAACTGCTTCTGCCGCCATTAAAATATCGCCCTCATTTTCACGATCTTCATCATCCATAATGACGACCATTTTGCCGGCTTTGATGTCCGCGATAATTTCTTTTGTGGAATTTAATTTCATTTGCCTGGATACCATTATTGAATAAAACCAGACCTAATCAAGGATGCCTTTAAGCGTTCATCAGGGCCATCCTGCGCGCCTGTTTTACCATTGATTAAGCGCTCTAAATATCGAGCGATAATATCAACTTCGATATTAACCTTAGTGCCTACGAGATAGTACTGGAATATTGTCTTTTCACGCGTGTGTGGCACGATGTTGACCTCGAACCGATTTCCCTCGACGCGATTTACCGTCAGGCTCGTACCGTCGATAGTGACCGAGCCTTTCTCGGCGATGTAATGCTGCAACTCGGCATTCAATTCAAAGGTATATCGAATCGAGCGCGCATCTTCGTGCAGGTCTACCACGCTTGCGAGGCCGTCAACGTGGCCACTGACGAGATGGCCGCCCAGCGCGGTATTCAAGGTTAATGCTTTTTCGAGATTGACAACACTAGCCTTTTTCAAATCACCGAGGCTCGTCCTGTTTAAGGTTTCCGTCGAGACGTCGGCAACGAACTGGCCACTCGCGAATGATACTGCGGTTAAACAAACACCATTAACCGCAATGCTATCACCCACTTTAAGATCTGCTAAATCCAGTTCGCCAGTGTTGATAACAAGACTAACATCACCACCCCGGTGATCAATTCCCTCGATAAATCCTAGCGATTGAATAATTCCGCTAAACATTATTTTACTTCCATAGTGTAACTACTCATCGGTAATGCAGAGCCATTATCAAAAGTTATTCCAGCCATGATGCCTGCTTGAGCAATTGCCTCCGCATCATCCATCGACTGGTAGGTTGCGTGCATTGCACCGAGGGCAAATTCAGCGCCGGACCCCACCGCCCAGAAGCGTGAATACTGATCCACCTCACGTAATGAGTACAATCCAAAGATTCCATTGGCATTCATAATCAAAGCGTCTACCCGGGAGGATTCGTAAGAATCATCGTCCTCTTCCTTGCTATTCAGAAAGTATTCTTCTTTTAAAATCGGATGAATAATTTTTAAAGTATTAAATATAGAGAGTCGGTTGGAAAAATCGATTTTGTCAGCATGGTTGATAATCAGGTTTTGCATGACTAACTGGTGCGCCGCACTACCCACTATGCCCATGTAGATGTCGGAAGTATAGCCGGAAAAACAGATTATTTTGTCCGAGTCAGATACAAATTCAGCAGGTTGCCTGGTATCACCAAAGCTGGTCAGGCTATCGGCGGCAATACAGGCAACTTTGTTTTTTACTACGACGACGATGGTTGACATAATTAGCGCACGCTCTGCGCGGGTCGGTTTGAGTTTAGTGACAAGGTTAAACGAACGTCTTCACCAATCATTCGTACCTGCTCAATATTACATTTTACGCTATCGCTCATGTGCGTTAACTGTCCCAGGTCAAAAGCGCCAATGGACCGGCTACCCAGTAATTTTGGCGCCATGTAAATAATTATTTCGTCCACCAGGCGTTGCTG
>CBDUSZ010000152.1:0-8482 GCA_965370015.1 uncultured bacterium
TGACAGGGGCTGCGAGATCAATTCCTGGCTAGATTTTGTGCTGCTGCATCATTTCTGGCAACTCCACCAGTTACCTGAAATTTGGGCTACTGGGCCGGGTGGTTCAAGGGTTTTCCGGTTTTACGAGGTTCGGCCATTTATTTTCGAACGCCTGCAGATTGCGTGTATGCTGTGAATTCTCCTGTCCCGTGATCGAAGCATGTCAAATCTACCATTCAGGCACTGGTCTAAATTTAGCAGAGCGGTATTTATTATCCTGCTGGCTATTTTTCTATTCGACGTGCAGGGCGCGCTTATCAAGCACATGGGTGATCGTTATCCGGTGCCGCAGATAGCTACCTTTCGAAATCTATTCGGGTTAATCCCGAGTATATTGATATTGGTGTTGTCCAGCGAGTGGCACCAGCGTGGTAGAAAAGTTTTCATTCCCCAGTGGCGCCTTGCCCTGGTTCGCGGTCTCTTTATCGCGGGTGCGCAGTATTGTTTTTATTTGGCGATAACCAAAATGGAGTTCGCGACCGCAATCACGCTGACTTATATCGGTCCGATTTTTATTACTATACTGTCGATACCCATACTGAAACATTCCGTGGGGATCTGGCGTTGGTTGGCGGTGGGTATCGGCTTTCTCGGCGTATTGTTGATTATGCAACCGGGCTCCGATATTTTTAAGCCTTATGCGCTACTGCCGATTGGAGCGGCGTTTGGGTACTCGGTCGCGGTAGTCTGCTCTAAATTATTCCATGACGATGTGCCTACCGCGATCATTAATATGTACTCGGCGGTGGGCGCATTAGCTGGCTCTACTACCATGCTGTTCGCAACCACAGGCTACGTCCCGATTGCATCGCTTAACGACTGGTTATGGTTAGTGGCGATAGGTTCGGTCGGTGGCTGTGCGGTGTTATTGATGATCAGTGCCTATCGCCTGACACGACCCAGTAGCCTTTCGCCATTTGAATATTTCGGTATACCATTTTCTTTTATTCTGGGCTGGATATTTTTTGCCGAAACGCCGTTTGAGCGATTACTTCCAGGAGTTTTTTTGGTGGTTGCCGGGGGTTTACTCATTGCCTGGCGGGAACGTAAAGATCGAGTCTCAGTGGCACAGGTTATTGCCCAGTAATTGCAGTTCCAGTCATTGGCTGCGCCATCTGGGCTGTAGCTAAAAACCTGGCCAGATTTTTTTATCCCATGTCACGGCTATATCTTTGCGTGTCAATACACTGTCATGCGGTAACTATCTGTTTCATTGGTCACTCAGCATTCATATCACGATACAGGCTTAATGCCATCTTTCCGGTAGTAAAAACCGCTCCTGCCAGCAACAGCCATAAAATCCATTTTAACCAGGGTGTTTTAACTGGTGCCGACAATCGAGACGCGCCGCCTGCGATTTGCACGGCGCGTAGCTGGACTAACTCGCTCGCAGGTCGCTGTCGTTGCTCCGGGTTCAAAATATTTATTAAATCGTTGCTGGGGGCCTCGCTTTCGTGGTTTCCCCAGGCCAGGGTAAATGGACTATTGTCGTTGCCGAGAAACAATAATTCGTAGACCGGGAAGGCAATTTCAGCCTGGATTGGCGAGGTTGGTGGCCGATTTGGTTTAAACCACCAGTGAACATAGTTTTGCATTGGTAGCCTGATGGGTTTGCTGGGTTTGATTTCACCACCACTGATATTATGCTGTTGAATATTGCTGCCTATTAACCGCTTTTGGTCAAAATCCGTCTGGCTGGCGAAGAGATCGCCATTGATCAGGCTTTGTTCATCGACGGGAATTAGCTTTAGCTCAAGCGCCTGTGCCGGGGATGGCATATCGAATTTTAAATGACCCTGCTGATTCGAAGTTTTCTGCAATTCTCCCAATTGATGCCAGATTTTCCTTTCAGTTACTTTTTCACGGTAAGTGCCGATTGCCTGAGTTAGTTCGAAGCTGCGAATTGAATTGATCGGCGTCAACCGCAGGTATTTTTCTGCTTCGGGTATATCGATAATGGTGCGCCATTGCGCATCGTCCGAGAATTGATTTGTCAGGCTTTTTTTGCTTTGAATGGTACGCCAGGAGTCAAGATCACTGCCAGTGTCGATCCTCAATTGCAGTAACTGGTCCGCAGGCTCGTGTGTCCAGATAAGTTCAATCGAGCTGATTTTGAGATCCGCATCGGCTTCGGGTAATTCGATAAGATAGTCCTGCCGGGCCTTTTCGATCGGGACAATCTCCGTTGTCGTCGATTCGGAGAGCCGATCCTGATCCTGGTTTTGTTCCCGTGTGGTGATGGTTTTGCTACTGCTTTGTTGATAGGTGTTGAACAGGTAAATCGGTAAACTGAATTGTTTTTGAGTTTTCCGAATGGTTGCTTTGCGGATCCAGCTGGGCAAGGGTTTCCCACTTGCGTCGAACACAGAGACATCACCAAGATCGGCCCGGGTCACCGCGAGTAATATCTCGAGTGATAATTCTACGCGCTGTAATGCCTGTTTCGATTCGCTCAACTCGGCCTGAAAGGCGTATTGCTGCGGTGCAGCATGCGCAGCACCCAGGGTACTAATTAACACAGCAGGCAATAACAGGACACCTGGTCTAACTTGCATTTCTGCTCTCCTTAGTGCCCTCAAGCGCCCCTTCCTGCTTATTCGGAATAGGTGAGAAATATCCCATTGCGACCAGTAAGCCGCCGACCACTAAAAATGAAATAATGCGTTCAATGGTGCCGCTAGCATCCAGGTCGATAAAAATCATCTTTACCAGGACTACCGCTATCAATACAGCACCGCTAATCCATACTGGCCGCATCATCCTGCGAGATGCGAGCAACATTGCAGCCATGCCAATCACTGTCCACAAGATCGATAAGGCGGTTTGTATTTGCGTATTTTTGAACATCTCGAATAGGTTAAATGGGATATTGGCGTAATGATGCATAGAGCGCAGGAGTACCGCGCTTAACCAGATAAAAATCAATCCAGCAAGGATAATAAGCACGTGGTTTGTGTATTTAGCCAGGGGAGGCACGAGTAATTCGAGCGCGCGCATGACCGAGATAAAAAATACCAGGTGCACAAGATCTAGCGGATTGATGAATGGCAGATAGGGCAAAGGAGCAGGGTCAGCAGTATTAGTGAAATTTACCGTGATGCTCCAAAGCGCCAGTATTAAAGCCAGAGGGGTGATGATGCCAAGTTGTAATGGCATGCCAAATCGGAGGATGGCCGGGAATCTATCCTTACGAGCCGCGTACATAAATAACAATGGGATAATTGTCAGTAAGGCAGTAAATCCTTCACCCGCCTCAGGCTGTTGATGTTTAAAGTACCAGGCCAGATCGAGCGCTAGCACGCAAGCGATGAAGACTGCAATACCGCTGTGTAGCAGCACTTTAGTCCATTCTGGCCAGGATTTATCTTCCAGCCGCACGATCAGCCGGTAATTAATCGCCCAGGCAAATATCCAGATTAACGCATCGGGAAAAATCAGAACGTGCTGGTAATGGTTAACCGATTGCAGGCTGATTAATATCAGTGTTGGTAGCAACAGGGCAGTACTGATGGATGCGGGTAACCAGTTGTGGCGCCTGCCCCGATCGAAATAAGCCAGAACACTGGCCGTCATCGTGAATAACAGTAGCCAGGCAATGATTTGATTGTCGATATATGCATCGATTTGAATCAATGTACTGCCGAGCCACCAACACATGGCCCAGACAAAAAATGCGCTATGCAGGGGTCTTATCTTGACCGTGTAATCCAGTTTATAGAGCAGGCGCGCAGATATAAACGCACCCAGCGCGACGAATACGCCGCCGAGGAATGCCGGATTGATCCAGGCAAGATTACCCAGATCGTCGGCATTACGCCACAGGAACAGGACACCTGCAACAAATTGCAGGGCAATCGCAAACCACTGTGCATATTGACGTTGCTGGCGGATAGAAACCCATAATATTGCGGCGGCTTCAAGTGCCCAGGTTGCGCTGGTCCAGTGGCCATCGAGCGAAAATGGGATCGCCAGTGTGGCAAACACGACGCCGATCGCGAGCATCGCTTCGGCTAACAGGCGTAGCGCATCGCCGCTGCGATTCCACAACAAACGCGCCAGGACCACGTAGTAAAACCCTATTCCCACTGTCGCCAGCGCAATTCCGTAATCTAGATGTCGTACCATCGCCATCAGCAGGCTCGATGCGATTACCGGGGTTCCAAACACCAGCGTACCATCCACGATTCCCTTCAGGCTATGGGTTTGTCTTAGTGCGTAGAGTATGCCAATCAGACTGTACATCGCAAAAAACGACAGTAAAAAACCCAGCGCTGGCAGCAACAACGCGGTTTTATAACTAAAAACCACCCATAGCGTGAATACCACGAATGTAAAAATAAAGCCGAGTAAATTTAACAGACGCCAGGATTTAAACCAGGCGATGGTGAATATAGCCGCATTCAAAACCGCGTAATAACTGAACAGGCCGATATAGTTACCGCTGCCCGAGGACGACAGGATGGGCGCGAGAAAACCGCCGAGTACGGCAAAGATTGCCAGTGCCCTGGAGTTTTGTAACACTGCCAGTGCGGCGGCAAACACGGTGAATACCACCAGCAGCGCAAAAGCCAATGTCGAAGGAATCAGGCTGGCAATATTAAACGCCGCAAAAATCGTGATATAGATGATACCGATTCCACCGCCCTGTAATAACAGCGCATAGATTTCATTTTTATAACGTAAGCGCCAGCCAACTAACATGATCGTCAGACCGCCTGCTGCGGCGCCGAGGAATCGATATTCCAGTGGTATACGCGAGTTTTCAGCTGCGTATTTGAGCAAGAAGGCGACACCAAAAAACAGGATCAACAAACCTACCCGGACGAATAGATTACCCTCGTTGAAATAAGCCCAGATGATTTCCTTTATGCGCTCAAGAAACGCGTTAAACGGGTATTCGGGTTTGCTAGTGTCCTGTATCTGAGGTGGTTCAATAGCAGGTTCGGGTTGGTTGAATTGTTTAGCGGGTTCATGTTGTAGTGCCCTGTCAGGTTTGGCAGGGATAGAGGCAGCACGGGTATAGCTGGGCTGGGTTTCGGTGCTATGCGGATATTGCGCAACGACATTCGCATTCGCTGCGGGCGGCGATGGTGGTGTTCCAGTTAGCGTTTCTGACAGCTGTCGTATCTCGTCCTGCAGGCTTACGATCTTAAGGTGTGTTTCTCTTTGTAAGGCGACCAGTCCTACAATTAACCCTAATAAAAGACCTATTTCGAACTCGACAAAAATGGCGCCAAACGTAACGGCGAGAATGGTGAGTACAAGGGGGATGAGATTCATTTCTTTAAACTTCGAATTTGAAATTCGTCACTGTTAATATAGACCTAGTTGCGGCAAGGGGAAAGAGAAGTAATATATTGTTTTAATACTTTGGAATTTTCTGGTAAATCCATTATTTACAGCTATACGGTTAAACCTGACTGTGTTTCAGCTAGAGAAGTCAGCTGTTGTGATGCCTAGACGCAAGTAACTCAGTGGTTTGAGTGTTTGATGAAGTTTTGATAGAGCGTTTCGGCGCAGTTGAGAAACTCAGACATGTGGTTATCGGCGTCCGATTTTATTTTCGTCAATCCGTTGGTTCCGAGCGATTTTTCGAGAGCCTTGCGGTAGGCAGGCACTTTGCCCCAGTTAGCGACGGTATCTGCTTCAACTTCAACATGATACTGCATCGACCAGGCATTTGAGCCGACACGCATGGCTTGAATCTGACAGGCGTCGGAAGCGGCCAGGATGGTGGTATTTTCGGGTGGCTGGTCGACGCACACAGAATGCCACTGCAGGCATTTTTGATTTTTCGGCATACCGCCGAACAAGGCGTCGCTACCAGCAGCTTCGCACAGCTCGACGTCGAAAATGCCGATCTCTGGTGGTTGTTGTAGCGCACAACTGCCACCGAGCGCATCGGCGAGTAGCTGATGACCCAGGCATAATCCCAGATACGGTTTATTGAGTTCTTTTACCCAGCGGCGAATGGCTTTTTTCTCGGAAATTAGCCAGGGGTGTTCCTCGATATCCCAGACATCCATCGGCCCACCCATTACCCACAGCGCGTCATAATCATGCAGCGGTGGAATAGCTTCTCCCTGATCGAGATTGACCGCATGCCACTCAATATTATCGGCTGCCAGAAAGCTGCGCAGCGATCCGGGGTGTTCACAGTCGATATGTTGAAATACCAGAAGTTTCATGAATTATTACTTAACTAGCCTCTGGTATTTGTTATCAGCTTATCTTGGATATTCAGTGATTAACATGGCAGGCCTACGTGCAATTTTCATTAATGCTGGGCCTACTGTTTAATTTTGATGAGTTGGCAAATAGATCACGCTCTAACTACAGACTAATCCATAACGGCTAGCTTGTCAGTAGTTAGAATTTTAAGTTGAAACCTGCGGATAAAAATTGTGATTCATAATCGATTTCGCCGTTGCCGGTAAAAGACCCAGGGTATTTAGCATCCGTATTTCTAACCGCCCAATCAGCATAGAGGGTCAGATTTCGCCCGAGCAAAAAGTTGATTCCGAGGCCTATTTCCAGGGAATTTACTGTTTCCTTAGTGATTAGGCTGAAGGCGGGATCTGTTAGTTCGGTCTGCCATATTGACCAGCCTACTCGAAGGTAGACGGGTTTACCCAAGGTAGCGTACAACCCGAATGTCTCGCCGGTCTCAAGCGTTAACGGATTGCCAAACTGGTCTAGATCCGTATCACTATCGCCCGAAATTATTTCCATCCCCGCGCTCCCTCCAGCATCGTTTTCGATGCCATAGCGTAAACGGATGCCGGTGAGTTGATATTTTAAAACTATATTGGAGGGTTTTAACTCCGTTTCGATTTCTACCGCATCAATGCCGATGAAAGTTTTTATTTCGGCGGCGAGTGGTGGTGATGCCAAAGCTGTTACCGTCGTTAATGCAATCAGGTATTTGTCGAGTCGCATATTGTTTGCTCCTAATGCCCATCGTTGTCTGTGGCAAAATTGCTTTTCAAATCTGAGCGTGACCATGTTTTTGCGAAAATTATGCGAATCATGGATTCCAGATAATCGTTGGCAATACCAGTTATTGCATCAGTATAGTAGCTTTTGAGAAGTTATTAGCCCTGATCTACAGGCTTGAAATTGGGTTTTAACTGGATGAATAGAGAGTATCCAAACCGGCCCAATTCAATATCATCGAAAATCTAACCCGGAAATGTGAGAGTCGACACCCTTTGAAATATACAAATCATCGAGTCCCACCGAAATGATATCGACGCCTAATCCATTGAGCATATTTGCCGCCTCGGGGTTGATCGAAAAAGCCGCGATCTTTTTACCTGCTTTTTGGCATTGAATGACGATATCTTTAACCACATCGATGGTATCAACCCCATAGGCGTCCGGTATTCTATTTTGTCGAAATGAAGTAGAAAGATCTCCGGGGCCGATTAGCACGCCATCGATACCTTCGACGCCGATGATTTCCTCTAAATTGTTATAGGCTTCGCGGGTCTCAATCATCGCCAGTACGAGTGAACAACTATCGAAATCCTCAAGATATGCATTACTATCGATGCCGTACAGGGACGCGGCATGGCTTGATCCGAAGGATCGATCGCCTACTGGCACAAAGCGGGTGGCCGAAGCGAACGCTCTGGCGTCTTCGGCGTTATTAATCATCGGCGCAATCACCGCAAGCGCGCCAAAATCCATCACCCGTGACGCGATATCCCATCGGGCGAGCGGAATTCGTACCAGAGGCACCTTACCCTGGGCAATGACAGTGACGATGCCATTCTGAATGCTGGTCTCATCAAAAAATCCATGCTGCATATCGAGAACAACTGCATCAAAACTGTGCCCGGCAATGGTTTCCAGATAACGTGGATCAGTAATGCCGCACCAGGCCGCAACAACGGGTTGGTTGCTATCGAGTAGTTTCTTCAAACGTCGCATTGATATTGCCCCAGTTTAAATTTGGATGACAAATATTATTCGGCTAAAAACAATATGTACAGGGTCCAGGTTTGTTAGGCTGAAATCGAATTGCACTAAACCAGGCCTGTCACTCCCCTTGTACAACACCCTGACTTTGTAAGTATGAAATTGGTGGATATTTTGGTGGGTTGTCGGTACTGCAACAGGTCGGTAGACATTCCATTATATGGTCAGGATTAGCGTTGAAGAAAAATGGGATCGAATAGCGGGCCTTATCGCCCGTATTGTTGTTGGCAAAGTGTTTGACGCTGACAAAGCAATCATTTGACCATTGTTTGAGTAGCTCGCCGGTATTGACGATAAAAGCGTTTTTTATTACTGGTACATGAATCCAGCATTGACGCTTTTCGCTGAAGATGACTAGTCCGGGACTTTTTTGAGCCAACAGGGTGAAGAAGGTGGTGTCGACGTGCGGCGCAATACCGTATTCATCCGCCGCCTTTTGTTTTATTAAAGGGTAATGCGA
>CBDUSZ010000153.1:0-8348 GCA_965370015.1 uncultured bacterium
AAAATATGCGGGCACGGTTAAGCAGTTGACGCTTGAGCATCTCGACCCGGGTAACTCAGAGAGCATAAATTTATTACAGAGACAATTTCAACGAACTTCAGCCTGGTCGAAATTACTGCATGCCTGGAAGTGGGTGCTGGGGCTTTTAATGGTCCTGGTGGCTGTCACCGGCTATAACCAGGCGATAGCATTACAGGCATTAGATGAGCAGTTAGTGCAAATTAAAGCGAGTCAATACGAATTGCTGAAAAAGCACTTATCTGCCAGTACAAGGCCGACAGATGACCTGAAAAAAGAATTGATAAACCTGCTGAAACAAAATCAATCAGGGGCTAAAGAAGTTAATTTTCTGGAATTACTACGTCAGTTTACGCAGGCAAAATCCATTTATGCATCGGTTACTATCGGTAGAATTGGATATCAAAATGAACGTTTGAGTATCGACATCACCAGCAATAATCTAAACCAGCTGGAATCTTTGTTAGAAGCAATTGAATCTAGCGGGCAATCCGTAAAGCTGCAAAACCTGAATATCAAACCCGATATTATTTCCGGGAAATTTGTACTTGACGGAGCATCCGAATGAAGGATTCACTGTCGAAACTTAATCCGCGTGAAAAAATTATACTCTTACTGGCGGCTTTCGCCTTACTTGGCCTGTTAATTCATGCGCTAATCATAGAGCCGTTTAATCAGAAAAAACTTGAGTTAAACGAAGCACTTGAGCAAGGCAACATCGACCTGAAATGGATGCAAACAGCAATCGTTCAGTTGCCGCTAAATGATAATTTAAACCAGGTGGTAAAATTTGAAGGTTCGCTCGCGAATCTAATAGACAAGGAGGTTCGAAGCCAGAACCTCAGCGCCTTTTTAACCCAAATGACACCGATTAGCGATGAAGAAATAAGAGTCCGCTATAAGGACATTAACTTCAATCGACTATTAAGTTTTATCGCACAGGTTAACAACCAGGGGCTTAGGGTTAAGGATCTAAGAATCAATGCCACCGATAAACCCGGTGAGGTAGATTGCAGCCTGGTATTGAAGAAAAATGAGTAGACACGGACCCCCCGAATCTTTGCAAAACCTGCCATTAGCCCTGCTCAGGCTAACCCCGACGAATGCAGCGATTGCTTCGAGTATTAGCCGCGTTCGATGTCCTGACGTTGATCATTTTGCTGTCCAATATGGTGCGCTCAGAGTTGATCAGAGCTTCCCGGGATGAAATCAGTTTGGAAACCCGCATTGTTTTTCGTGTTTTGCCTGGGCATTACATTACTCATAAACACCCCTGCAGGTCATCTGGTCGCACGCCTAAAAATCCCTGAAAATATCACAATCTCTCCACTACAGGGTAGCTTATTCAAGGGACGTACCGATACCCTGGGTGTCAATCAGCTCACTATTCACGACCTCGAATATCAATTTAAACTATCTTGTTTGATCACCGCAAGCCTGTGTTATCAGATTGATTTTGACCGGGGGTCAGCGCTGATACGTTTCGTGCCTATAACCGGATCGATCGAAGTATCACAGCTAAATATAGAGCTTTCGATGAGCGACCTGACTGGATTGCCAAATAAATTACTCATCCAACCCAGTGGCAGTCTGATTTTGAGGTCGGACAATTTAAAATTCATGCAGGCTAAACTGATCGATATTGATGCAGTTGTTGTTTGGAAAAATGCTGGCATAGCGGGTGAGGATATTAACCTCGGCGATTACCAGCTCAACATAATAAAAGACAGTGGGCAGTATCGAATTAACCTGGTGGATAAAGAAGCCGTACTGGATGTCGAGGGTCAGGGTGAATTAAAATCTGATGGTCGCTATAGCTTCGAGATCAATATACTTACGAAGGCTGGGCTGGATGCTCGTATAAAAAATGCGCTGGAATTCGTTGCAAGTAAAAAAGGGCTAAGGCAATACCATGTTCGCCGCTCGGGAGTATCAAAGAAAAGGCTGTTATCTTATTTGTCTTTTGAAAGCATTTGAAATTTATCCATAGCAACAAGTGGTAGTAAAAATCGTTTGAACACAAGAGTCGATATCGTAATGTTGAGGCTGGTTAGTTTTACTTTATGCAATCAGCATGGCCTCGAACAAGAGAGGTTTTTAAGCTAATGGGATCAGCATTAATGATGGGGCGCACGGAAAAAGCCAATAGTAATCGAAACGACTGGTACAACATCCGCCAGATGATGCCCTTTGTCTGGGCCTATAAGAGTCGTGTGTTACTGGCTTTAAGCTGCCTCGTCATTTCGAAGCTGGCGATGGTAGGTATACCCATCGTATTAAAATATATCGTCGATGCACTGGATAAGAATGCCGGGGAAGTAGTCGTTTTACCGGTAATATTTTTACTCGCATACGGCGTGCTGCGATTTATTAATTCAGGGTTCAATGAACTGCGCGATGCAATCTTCGCGCGCGTGCGTTACCACGCGATGAACAGTCTGTCGGTAACCACCTTGACCCACCTGCACAACCTGTCCCTGCGCTACCATCTTGAGCGCAATACCGGCGCGATATCCAGGGATATGGAACGGGGTTCGCAAAGTATCAGTTCGATCTTGAATTACCTGGTGTTTAATATCATTCCTACCGCGGCTGAACTTGCCCTGGTAGCAAGTATCCTGTTCATCCAGTACGACAATCATTTCGCCATCATCATATTTGTTACGGTTATTATTTATGTCGCTTTTACGCTGATAGTGACCGAATGGCGCATGCATTTTCGCCACGAGATGAACGCCCTGGACTCGAGTGCGAATGGCCGCGCGATGGACAGCCTGATGAACTACGAAACGGTCAAATACTTCAATAACGACGATCATGAAATTAATCGCTATCGCCAGACCATGGGGCAATGGGAGGAGGCGGCGGTGAATAGTCAAAATACAATGTCGACACTCAATTTTGGCCAGGGCGCAATTATTGCCATCGGTGTCACCGGCATCATGTATCTGGCTGCACTGGGTGTCAGCAATGGAGAATTAAGTCTGGGTGACCTGGTATTGATCAATACTATGATGCTGCAATTATTCCTGCCTTTGAATTTTCTCGGTATTATTTATCGAGCGCTTAAATACTCACTCGCCGACATGGACATGGTTATCAAGCTGTTGCAAAAACCGATTGAAATTACAGATTGCGAAGACGCAAAGCCACTCGTATTAAAAGATACTTCGGTCGAATTCAAACAGGTGAGCTTTAAATACGACGGCGACCGCAGCATTCTTCACGATATTAGCTTTAAGGTTGAGGACGGTAAAAAACTCGCAATTGTCGGTCCATCAGGCGCGGGTAAATCCACGATTGCAAGGTTGTTATTCCGGTTTTACGATATCAATGACGGCGAGATTTTAATCAGCGGACAAAATATTGCAAAGGTTTCACAAAAAAGCTTAAGACAGGCTATCGGTATCGTGCCCCAGGACACCGTGCTGTTTAATGATAGTATTTTGTATAACATTCGATATGCGAAGGCCGATGCCTCGGAACAGGAGGTGTTTGCAGCAGCCAGGCTCGCCGATATCCACGATTTCATTCAAAGCCTGCCCGAGGGATACGCGACCATTGTCGGTGAACGTGGTCTGAAGTTATCTGGTGGAGAAAAACAGCGTGTGGCGATAGCACGAGTATTATTAAAAAACCCTTCGATACTTGTGTTTGATGAAGCAACTTCCAGCCTTGATAGTAAGTCGGAAAAGAATATTCTGTCCGGGCTGTATAAAATTTCGCGCAACAAAACCACGGTCGTTATTGCCCACCGACTTTCAACTATTGTTGATGCAGATACTATTATCGTGCTGGATCAGGGCCGCATAAAAGAGCAGGGTAGTCATGCGCAACTCATGCAGAAAGGAGGCATATACGCTCAACTGTGGGCAATCCAGCAGAGAAAGGCCGATGCAAACGGAGACACTTTAATTTAAACAGCGGGCTGTGGGTACATAACGCCCTGGCGAGAACTATTTTTCAGAAAACTTTACACGCAACCGGTAGGTTTAGGTAACCCGGCGTATTTGCAGGCTTGTTTGGCAGGTCCAAAGGGAAACAGCTCGTATAGATATTTACTGTTGCCTTTTTCTCTTCCCAGGCGTTTACCAATTGCTTTGGTCAATACCCGTACCGCTGGCGCTATTTTATATTCCTCATAATACTCGTGTAAAAAACTAATAATTTCCCAGTGTTCCTTTGCTAATTCGGTGCCGTCTTTAGCAGCCATGGCTTCCGCGACTTCAGTGGACCAGTCACTCATGTTTATCAGGTATCCCTCTTCGTCAGTTTCATAGCTAATTCCACTCACATCTAAAGACATAATACACTTCGAGTACATCTGTTTTAACCGCTAATTAAAATGTTTAAACACGACCAGAACTCTAGCATTATTTAGCCTATGTTTCACGAACCTGTATCACATAATCGATGTTAATTTTTACCTATTGCTACATCTATAGCTACGCAATGAGTTCCCTTCAACTTTGTGCCTATAAATTGTCCTGCGGAGTCATATTTGTAAACCTGAAGATGATAATTCGCTATAATCGAGATTATCACCGACAGAGTTAAATCCATGGCAGAAGAATACCGCGAAAAAGCCCTCCAATATCATCTGAAACCATCACCTGGGAAACTTCGAATAGAGCCAACTACGCCCCTGACAACGCAACAAGATCTCGCGTTGGCATACTCGCCCGGCGTTGCTTATCCTTGCGAAGAGATCGCTTCTGATCCAATCAACGCGCGATTGTATACCGCTAAAGCTAATTTGATCGGCGTAATTACTAACGGTACTGCAGTGCTGGGTCTGGGAGATATCGGCAGCCTGGCGTCAAAACCGGTGATGGAGGGTAAGGCGGTTTTGTTTAAACGATTCGCCGGCATCGATGCTTTCGATATCGAAATTGACGAAAAAGACCCAGAGCTACTCGCGCAAACAATCGAACGGCTTGAGCCGACATTCGGCGGTATTAATCTAGAGGATATTAAGGCGCCTGACTGTTTCTATGTGGAAAAATATTTGCGCGAACGCCTGTCGATCCCGGTGTTTCATGATGATCAGCATGGTACCGCTATCGTCGTTGCGGCAGCTTTGAAAAGTGCACTGGCGGTTGTCGACAAGGATATAACCAGGGTTAAACTGGTCGCTTCGGGCGCCGGGGCCGCCGCTATTTCGTGCCTGAAACTCCTGGTGACGATGGGCCTGGACAAAAAAAATATTATCGTCACCGATTTGCACGGGGTGATATACGAAGGTCGAACCGAGGAAATGGATGAATTTAAACAATCGTTCGCAAGAGACACCACGAAACGAACGCTGGGTGAAGTGATTGTCGATGCGGATATTTTTTTGGGACTTTCTGCCGGTAACATACTGACACCCGAGATGGTCAAATCGATGGCCAAGGACCCAATTGTATTTGCATTGGCTAACCCGACTCCGGAAATAGATCCAGTGCTCGCCAGGAAAGCCCGGGCAGATGCCATTATCGCAACCGGCCGCTCCGATTTTCCCAACCAGGTTAACAACGTGCTTTGTTTTCCGTTTTTATTTCGTGGCGCGCTCGACGTGGGTGCAACGGAAATAAATGAAGCGATGAAAATTGCCTGTGTCGATGCGATATCGAAACTGGCGCGTGAAGGCACCAGCGACGTGGTGGCTAATGCATATCACGGTGAGTCACTCACATTTGGCCCGGAATATCTGATTCCGAAGCCATTCGATCAACGCTTAATCCTCAAAATCGCACCGGCTGTAGCCAAAGCTGCGATGGATTCCGGGGTCGCCCTGAAACCGATTGAAGACTGGGACGCCTATCAACAAAAATTAGAATCTTTTGTATTCCGCTCGGTTTTATTCATGAAACCAGTGTTCGATAAAGCACGCAATAACCTGCGCAAGGTGGTGTTTACCGAAGGCGAAAATTTAACTGTATTGCAGGCCGTAGACAACATTGTGCTGGAAAAACTCTGCCATCCAGTCGTACTAGGCCGCTCCGAGGTGGTAAACAGATTGATAAAAGAAAATGGGTTGTCGATCAGGCCTGGAAAGAACTTCGAGTTGCTCGATTACGACGATGATAAAGAATGGTGGACTCTGTACCACTCAATTACCGAGCGCGAGGGTAAAACTGAATCGGAAGCACGCGAGCTGATTCGTATCAGCCCGACGATTCAAGGGGCATTGATGGTCAAAATGGGCAAGGCCGATACCATGATCTGCGGTACTATCGGTCGCTATCACCGGCATTTAGAACGTTTGCTCAGTGTGTCTCACCAGGGTGATGGCGCCAATAAGGTTTCGGCCCTGAGTGGACTTATCATGAGCGACCATACCATTTTCATGTGCGATACTCAGGTTACACCAGATCCACCTGCGGAAACCATTGCGAAGATGACTCTCAGTGCAGCCAGGGAGGTTAGTCGATTTGGTCTGAAACCAAGAGTAGCACTGTTGTCACATTCCAATTTCGGTAGCCGCGACTCGCAGTCATCGAGAAAAATGCGTGATGCGCTCGAATTGATCCATCAACTAGACCCATCACTGATGGTCGAAGGTGAAATGCAGGCCGATTCCGCTATGGTGCCGCGTATCAGAAATGCAACTTTCCCGCATTCGAACCTGGAGGGCGAGGCTAACCTGTTAATTATGCCAAATATCGACGCTGCAAACATTACCTTTAACATGCTCAAGGCAGTGAGCCGGGGCATATCTCTGGGCCCTGTGCTACTCGATTGCCCGATTGCGGCGCACATTGTCGCACCAAATACCACCGTGCGTGGCCTGGTTAACATGACCGCCATTGCAGCCGCACGCTGCGATGACGCAAGCCAATAGGCGCCATTATGCCCTTTGTCATTTTATTATTAGCGGTACTGGCTCTATTTTTATACCTCACGCTCGGTGCCGCAAAAAGCCCAGATACGAAGAAATATTTCTATCTTTTCCTGCTCGTCGACATCTGGTTAGGTAGTGTGTTTATTTACCTGCTGGTAAGCGCTATTTCGAATTAAAGCTATGTGTTTGCAAACAGTATTCGCAACCTGGGGAACAACGGATTATCCGAAATATGGACATGAATGACGCTGTGACTAACTTGTTTTCAGGACAAATCCGCTGCGTTTTCCACAGCGTTAAAATGATCATTTAATTTAAATAACCTATATCAGGCTGAATATTGTGCCACTTTATTCGCCGCCATTATTGTTGATGCCGACCAAAACCACGGTTTCAACCAAATCTAGTTAAACCAGGAAAAACTGATGAGCCACACTCAATATACTCCGGCCAGACAACGCTTGCAGCGCAGCGAACTAGCAGTCCCCGGGTCGAATCCGGGCATGTTCGAGAAAGCCTTTAACAGCACCGCCGATTGTGTATTCCTTGATCTCGAAGATGCAGTTTCCCCGGCTGACAAAGTTCAGGCGCGAAAAAACGTCATTGAAGCCCTACGTGATATTGACTGGCGCAGTAAAGCTAAAACTATTTCTGTACGCATCAATAGTATCGATACACATTACATGTATCGCGACGTGGTCGACCTCGTAGAACAGGCGGGCGATCAGCTGGATACCATCCTGATTCCCAAAGTTGGCGTAGCCGCTGATGTCTATATGGTCGATGCCATGCTGACCCAGATAGAAGCGGCGATGGGATTTAGCCACAAGATCGGTATAGAAATATTGATTGAAACCACACTGGGTATGAGCAACGTTGATGCTATTGCGACTTCCAGCCCCCGTTTGGAAGCGATGCACTTCGGTGTAGCCGACTACGCCGCCAGTAGTCGGGCGCGCACTACCAACATCGGTGGTTTAAACCCTGACTATCCTGGGGATCAGTGGCATCACGCGCTATCGAGTATGTTAATCGCCTGTCGTGCTTATGGCTTACGACCCATCGATGGCCCATTCGGCGATTTTAAAGATGCAGATGGTTTCAGGCTCGCGGCCAGACGTTCAGCGGCGATTGGTTATGAGGGAAAATGGGCGATTCATCCCTCACAAATAGAATTGGCTAACGAGGTCTACTCGCCAACGGCAGAAGAAGTAGAGCGTGCGCGGCGGATTTTGCTTGCACTCGAAGAGGCAGCGGCCCAGGGTAAGGGCGCTGCGCAACTCGATGGTCGCATGATTGATGCAGCATCAGCGCGCATGGCCGAAAATGTGGTTAACACAGACGCGGCTATTCAGGCGAAATCCTAAGGCAGGGTTACCATGGATTTACATGTGAGGACTTGCCCATTGATAATCTAAGCCAAGCCCACTTAACTTAGCGCCATTCTATACTGTCCCCAGAATACGCGCCGAAGCGGCACTCGCTAAACTTTTGACAACGGATT
>CBDUSZ010000154.1:0-8331 GCA_965370015.1 uncultured bacterium
CGCAGACATAATTGTGATGGGCGCTTATGGTCATACGCGGTTGCGCGAGATTATCCTCGGCGGAGTCACCAGAAAGTTGTTGCGGCAAATGACTGTCCCTGTTTTTATGTCTCATTAGCACAGGCAATTAATGAAATTTGATTACCGCCGGTGAAATGAAATGGAGCAGAAATAGTCAATATCAATCGCTAACCACAAGCCAGATGAACCAGCCATGTAAATCAGTAGAATGAAGAAAATACCTGTTCCGGTAGACGCCTCAGCACATTCGAGGAAGGCACCCTAATTCGCCTGTGAACTGGCAATAAAATTTGAATCCCAGATGCGCTTGCTGCGGGTAGTGCGACCCACGATTAGGCTTGATCCGGCATCCTTAATGCTGGTTCATGCAGACTGGTTAACAATTCTTTTAACTCAAGAATATGTTCAGACCAATAGCGCGGTGTATTGAACCAGGGAAAGCTCATCGGAAATGCCGGATCGTCCCAACGCTTTGCCAGCCACGCATTGTAATTTAACACCCGCATTGCGCGAAGCGGTTCTATCAATCTTAATTCGCGTAAATCAAATTTTCGGAAAATTTCATAACCTTCGATAATTTCAGATAACTGCCGCTGTTTATTGACAGTGTTTCCGGACAGTAACATCCACAGGTCCTGAATCGCCGGGCCGATCATGGCATCATCGAAATCGACAAAGTGCGGACGATCATCTCGCCACAACACATTGCCTGGATGGCAATCGCCGTGCAGGCTTATGGTTTTATATTCACCGGACTCAGGGCTATTGAGTTCTATCGCTGCCAAAACCTCGTGCGCGATAGACTCATAAGCCGGGCGCAGCTCTCTGGGAATAAATCCTTTTTCGAGCAGATATGCGACGCTATCGTAGCCGAAGGCCCGAATTCTCAGTGCAATCCTGTGTTTGAAAATAAAGCTTTCTCCCAGCGTATGAATGCGCCCGATAAATTGTCCCAGTTGGTGCAGATGATCAAGATTATCTAATTCCGGAGCTCTCCCCCCTTGCCTGGGATAGATGGAAAAATCAAAATTATTAAATCGACACAAGGTGGGTGCAGCCGAACCCGCGTCAATTACTACGGGTGGAACGGCGGGTATTTCTAAATCGTAGAGTTGCTGGGTGAACTGATGCTCCTCTAGAATTTGTTCGGTGGTCCAACGATTAGGCCGGTAAAACTTGGCGATCACCGGTTCTCCCTCATCGATACCTACCTGATAAACCCGATTTTCGTAACTGTTCAGCGCAAGCATACGGGCATCACAGCGTCGCCCAGTTGACTCTACTGCTTCTATAACCACATCTGGTGTTAGTTGCTGGTAGGGATGCTGGTAAATATCTGGCCCAGTAGTTACGCGCTCTGTTTCAACATCTGGCAACTCAATTATATTACCTCGATTATCATCGTCGTGAATTTCATCCCCATTTTTATTACCCACGACCGATATCTCCCGACAAATTCAGATGGCTATTCATAGCCGCCAGTATATGGCCTGACTAAAAATCCGGTACTGCATTTTTTCAAATTCTTTTTTCCGCTAGAGTCTGCAAGCGTGATTATTTTGCTTAACTGCGTTACGCCTTCGAGGGTTTTAATATTTAATGCCTGGCCTCCGCTGCCTGGTAATCGCGATAACATCGGAACCGTATTTATGTTATGCCTGCCAATGCTGGATTCTATCAAGGCGCGGCTGGATCAATATTGATCTCGGAACAAAGATTAAATGCCATCCAGGGTGCGTTAACCACCGGACATAGCACCCGGAAGATAGAGAATACTTGACAGTATCTACTCCCACATTAGACTCGACGGCTCTGGGATACTCAATTTGTCGCTGGCTACAGACGATTTTAGTCACCAGGAATAAGCCAACTCCAGAAATAATCATATGCGTGGAATACCGCTAGAGAAGGCTTTGCCGGGTAAAAAATCAGATGCTGAATTTTGCAGGAAAAGTGGCTTTTGTAACAGGTGCCGGTGGTGGCATGGGCTTCTGTATCGCAAGCGATTTAATAAACGCTGGCGCCAGGGTATTGATGATCGATATCAAACCCAGGCCCGAGGGAATTCCCGGTAACCAGCAACAATCACTTTACTTACAGGCCGATTTAACCGATGAGTCCGCGGTGGCTGCCTGTGTTGAAAAGGCCGTGGCGTTGTTTGGGGGTATCGACTATCTCGCTAATGTAGCCGGCGCCTTATGGTTTAACCGGGATAAATCCGCCCTGGAGATAGACCTGGATGTGTGGGACCAGGTAATGGCAATCAATTTGAAAAGCATGTTGCACACATCGAGGCACGTCGTGCCGCATATGCGTAAACGCGGCGGCGGCGCCATGGTGCATTTTTCCTCCACACAATGCCTGCGTGGCGATGCGGCCCCGCAAGATGCTTACCAGGCGGCCAAAGCTGGCGTGGTGGCGTTTTCCAAATCACTGGCGATTCAACTGGCGGGGGATAATATTCGTTCTAACGTGATATACCCTGGCCCCAGCGAATCACCCATGCAGGAGCGATGGAAAACTGATCCCAATGCGCGTGCAGCCACAGCCAGCGCGATACCGCTAGGAAGAGTAGGAACGGTGGAAGATATGTCGAACGCGTGCCTATTTTTGTTGTCCGACAAGGCGTCATTTATTACCGGTACAGAATTACTCGTAGACGGCGGTTTGCTGGCAAAACCCTAAATTTAGACTGTAATTTAAGGGTGTATTCGACATTGACAAGATTGCCTAAAACTCAGCCCTTGTACCTTAATACTAGCAACGGGCTTTCTGTTTTCACTGTAACACCAAATAACTGGACAAAGATTAAACATTGAACAATATTAACACTTCATCCATCACCCTGCCCCCCCCGCGGGAACCTGCCACCCGGGCCCCGTTTCATGTAATGGTGAAACCGATAGGACCCCTATGTAATCTGGATTGCGATTATTGTTACTACTCGGGTAAATCCAGTATGTTCAAGGGTTCAAAATTTCGCATTACCGATGAACTACTTGAAAAGCATATCAAGGGTTATATTGAAAGCCAGCCAGACGGATGTCGAAAAGCAGTATTTGCCTGGCAAGGAGGCGAACCAACATTATTGGGGGTAGATTTTTTCAGGAGGGTGGTAAAGCTTCAGCACAAATATCAAACGAAAGGATTCGAAATCACTAATACGCTGCAGACCAATGGGACGATGCTAGATGACCAATGGTGCAAATTTCTTAAAGAGAACGATTTCCTTGTGGGCATCAGCATCGACGGGCCTGAAATGCTGCATGATCGATATCGCAAAACCAGAAGTGGTAAGGGGTCGTTTCAACAGGTAAAACGCGGACTAGACAAGCTTATTAAGCATCAGGTCGAATTCAATGTTCTTACCGCTGTTCAGCATGATAACGGTGACCACCCACTTGAAGTATACCGAGCCTTAAAGGGATTTGGCATACAGCATATCCAGCTTATCCCAATTGTAGAAAAACTAAGCAATGGAACAGTATCGAAAAGAAGCATATTGCCGGAGCAATACGGCAAATTCATGATTTCTATTTTTGACGACTGGTTGGCAACGGACATGGGTAGTATCCATATTCAGCAATTTGAGTCGGCCCTTGGCACCCTCATTGGTCATAGTGCCACCATTTGCGTACACGCCAAACAATGCGGTCGCTGCCTGGCCCTCGAACACAATGGTGATGTCTTCGCGTGTGATCATTTTGTATTCGATGAATTTCGCATAGGAAATATCAGTCACGAATCTTATGCAGAAATTGTTGATGGCGAGTCGCAAAGCAATTTTGCACTGGCCAAACAGAAAAAGCTGACTAGCCTGTGCAAAAGTTGCGACGTTCTGAGTTTTTGTAATGGCGGCTGTCCGGCTCAACAATTTGTAAATCTTGGTAAAGAAGAATACCCGCATAATTATCTCTGCGAGGGTTATAAGACTTTTTTTAGATATACGCGGCCCTATTTTGAGGCTATCGCCCAGGCGCTAGGAAATCAAAAGCCTGCCCACCAATACCATCATTTTCTAAGCACGAGTAGCCTGGCACCTGGCAGGAATAGTCCTTGTCCTTGCGCTAGCGGCAAGAAATTCAAGAAATGCTGTGGGTGACGGTAGCGTTTTAGCTTCTAGCTGGGTGACCAGCCTGATAAAGGTGCTGTGTAATTACGCGCGCGTATCTCATTAGCAGGCGGGCAGCAATGAAGTGAACCATCCCTTCCTGAACAGGCAACACAATTATTTGATTTTAAAGGTTTTAAGCGCTAATCGAGGATAAAAAAAGGTGAAAAATTGACACCATTAATAACCATTCAATTTTCTTCATGAAGGTATGATGGGAACTACCTGGCTGGTCGAACGGTAAAGCGATGTAATTAACTAAACCAGTCCCAGGTATAAAGTCTGTAAATAGAAATGTTGGAGTTCAAATAATACTGGTCATGGATACGGATAAAATATCAGCATGATTATGATAAAAAGTCTTTTACCTGTTTTGATTATGATAACAGGTGCATTTTATGCTTATCAGAAATATGAACTAATACCGCTACCCGTGTTGTACGGGATTATTTTTATCCCCGCAATGCTGGCTTTTCTGGTGATAGGCCTCAGCCTGTACTTTAACCGTAGCAAGGTGTTTTTTTATGCCGTGATGGTGGTAATCGCCAATGCCGCACTTGGCTTAAGGTGGGCAGAAACGGATTTAAGTTATGCATTGCTTTCAGGGTTACTACCACTGCAATTACTCGTCTTAATCCTGCTACCGGATCGTGGCATCATTAGTGTCAGAGCTATACCCGCTTACGCATCGATGCTACTAAGCGCCGCGTTCGCGGTCTTTATAGTGATGAATTCCCCAGTATGGGCAACACATTTTTTATTGACCGACTGGTTACCCGCTCGTTATTTTGACTGGACCCAGCTCTCGCAAACAGTATTGGCGATTTCTTTTCTGGTATTCCTGTATACGCTGGTACTTTGTTTTCTTCGCCCATCGCCACAAATATCAGCAGGATTGGGCGTTGTTATTATGCTGATCGCGCAAATGCATTCTGGTGATGTCAGCGCCAGTTTAAATGTATTTAGCACCGCCGCACTAATAATGTGCCTGAATTCAGTGACCCAGGAATCCTGGAGAATGGCCTATCTGGATGAGTTGACCGGATTGCCGGGAAGACGGGCATTACGAGAAAAGTTTCAACAGATCAATGGCTTATATACTATTGCCATGCTAGATGTCGATCACTTCAAGAAGTTTAACGATACCTATGGACACGATACAGGAGATGCAGTGCTGCAAATGATTGCGGCCAAATTGGGTCGTGTGACTGGCGGCGGACTGGCCTACCGCTATGGAGGAGAAGAGTTTGCCGTGGTATTCAAAGGTAAAAATTCCACGGACTCCGTACAACACCTGCAGGCCCTGCGTGAAATCATCGCGAATTCAATCTTCGTGATTAACCGCGGGAGTAGAAGAAAGAGTGATAAAAGGGCAAAGCTAAAAAAGAATGCATCAGTCGCAGTCTCCGTTTCTATCGGTGTTGCAGACTCAAATGCAAGCGCATCATCACCCTGGGATGTATTAAAGCTAGCGGATAATGCACTTTATCGCGCCAAGCAAAAAGGTCGTAATTGTGTCTGTGAATAATCGCTATACTGAACCTTGCTAAAATAGAGCCGATAAATAGAGGAGAAGTTTCAATGTCAGAGCTTTGGCAAAAGTCAGCCAGTGAAATAACAAAGCTGGTCAAAAGTGGGGAGATATCAGCGGTCGAAGTCACCCGCAGCGCGCTCGCTCGCCTCGACAAGGTTAATCCCGCGATTAACGCCGTGGTCACCGAGATGCCGGAGGAAGCATTATCCGCGGCAAAACGAATCGATAAAGACATTGCCCGTGGTAACGAAACTGGAATACTGAGTGGCGTCCCGGTCACTGTAAAAGTGAATGTAGACCAGGTTGGCCACGCCACTACGAATGGGTTGCAAATACAACGCGACCTGATTGCGACAACCGATAGCCCGGTGGTATCCAATCTGCGTAAAGCCGGGGCTATCATAATCGGTCGGACCAATACCCCGGCTTTTTCGTTACGCTGGTTCACTCGTAACAGCCTTCATGGCCATACGCTGAATCCACATAACCCCGATATCACCCCCGGGGGTTCATCGGGAGGGTCGGCAGCCGCAGTTGCCAGCGGTATCTGTGCCATAGGACATGGCACAGACATTGGTGGTTCGGTTCGCTATCCGGCTTACGCCTGTGGGGTCCATGGTCTACGCCCTACCCTGGGGCGCATTCCGGCAATGAACTTCACCGCGCCGGATCGACACGTGGGGGGCCAGCTGATGGCGGTGTCGGGCCCAATCGCAAGATCGATCGCCGATATACGTATTGCTTTCGAGGCAATGTCTGCAGAGGATTTGCGCGACCCCTGGTGGATGCCGGTACCGACAGACCTGCCGCTGAAAAACAAACGCGCGGCACTCGCTGTCAACCCGGATGGACTCAAGGTTGTGCCTGAAGTAGAACAGGCGCTCCGTGAGGCCGCTAAAAAGCTGGAAAATGCAGGCTGGCAAGTAAACGAAGTCGAATGCCCGCCTTTACGCAAACCAGCCCAGCTACAGGCAACACTCTGGCTGGCTGATTTCCGTCGTAATCCACAGATGATTTCAAATGAAAACGATCCAGATGCAAACTTTGTCTATGCCCAACTGGATGCCTTGTGTCCCGAAACCGACTTAAATGGATTACTCGATACGATACAAAAACGCGCCACTTTAATACGCGAATGGCAATTATTTCTTGATAAGTATGCGGTGTTAATTTGCCCGGTATCCGGCGAACTGCCCTTTCCGGATCTGCTCGATGTAGAATCACCCGATGCGTTTCAACGTATCATGGAGGCCCAACTCACCCAGATCGGCTTACCATTGATGGGTTTGCCCGCATTGGCTGTTAATACCGGCAAGATTGGTAACACACCCATTGGCGTCCAGCTAGTCGCAGGACGCTATCATGAAAATACACTTTTACTCGCTGGCGAAGCGATTGAGCAGGGCGGGGTAACACCGAGCGCTATTGACCCTGTGGGTTAAAAACGGACGATGAACCTTTCTGACCTCCTCACTGACAGGGCAGCTAAATATGGAGACAGGCGTTTCCTCCTTTTCGAACGCCAGGCCTCAATTAGCGAATCTGGAAGTATTGATCAGGACTCTTTTCGGCTGACCCTGAGTTACCGGGAACTGAATGATCGCGTCAACCGGGCCTGTCATTATTTATCCTCACAGGGCCTGATAGCGGGTGACGTATTTAATCTTCATCTGCCCAATTGCCCGGCCTTTTTGATTCTCTGGTTTGCCGGGGCACGACTCGGCGCAGTAATGATGCCCACCAATGTCCTTTCATCTGCCGAGGAACTGGCTTATCTACTGGAACACTCCAGTTCCAAAATAGCCTTTACCACGTCCGCACATTTGCAAACGCTCAGCTACTGCCTAAACAAAATCGATTGCCTGGAAAAGGTTATCCTTTGTGACCCCTACACCGATAATCCAGCGATAGATTCTTTTGAATCATTGATTCAAGGACAACCAGATACACCCTGGAATTGCCCGATCAACGATACCGACATGGTCGCTATCCTGTATACCTCCGGAACCACTTCGAAACCAAAGGGCGTGATGGTCACACACGCCAATTACATAACGGCTGGCCTGACTGTTGCCGACACCATCGAGCTGGATGAAAGCGACCGGCATTTCATTGTACTGCCTCTTTTTCACGGTAACGCGCAATATTATTCCACCATGAGCGCGCTGCTTCGAGGCGCCAGTATCGCCTTGATGGATCGGTTTTCAGCGAGCCAGTATTTTGACAAATGCATTGAATATAACTGTACTGTGGCTAGCCTGTTTGCCGCTCCGATGCGAATGATACTGGCTCAACCACATAATTCAGGTCACCGCGACAATCGATTAAGAATCGTTATTTATGCGCAGAATCTGACCGATCAACAACTGCGCGAGTGGCAACGGCGTTTTAAGGTATCACTGAGTCAGATATGGGGAATGACTGAAACCATGGGGCCACCATTGATGAATCCGCTACGAGGCGAGCGGCGTAACTGGACCGTGGGTAAACCAGCCGGTGACTATGAAATTGCCCTGGTTGACGAATCCGGTAAAGCAGTGCAGCTCGGACAGGAGGGAGAAATAACCGTCAAAGGCATCCCGGGGAAATCCATCATGGCGGGTTACTTTCGAAACCCGCAAGCAACCATTAATGCCATTCGTGATAACTGGCTTCACACCGGCGA
>CBDUSZ010000155.1:0-8177 GCA_965370015.1 uncultured bacterium
ATCGGCGAGCGCATTCCAGTACCGGCGTGCCGATTTCGAAGCGGCCGCGCCGACCACTCGGAGTAAATACGATGTAGGCGGTTTCGGCCATCGCAACATCCTCTAATCAGGAACCAACGCGTAGTTTGCGCATCATACGGCGACTAATTTGAGGTGCATCTTTACTCACTGAGCTGATATGTGCTTCTGCTGTTTCAGGTTGAGCAAGTGTTGTTATCGGGTTCGCTAGACGACCACTTCCCCAGGTTTTGCAGGCCTTTATCCAGCGCTTGCAGTTGCGATCATGCGCCATCACCACATCAGCACCCTTAACAGCTTCCATTTCCGGGAGATGCAACGGATTGGTGATTGCGGAAGTCAATCCCGCACCGATTGCCATCGATAGAAATGAGCCATTCAGGGCGTGCCTGTTAGGCAAACCAAAACTGAAATTGGAAGCCCCGCAAGTGGTGTTGACACCCAGTTCTTCGCGTAGCCTGCGAATCAGGCGCATAACCCCTGCACCTGCCGAATCAACCGCACCGACCGGCATTACCAACGGGTCGACAATAATATCCGCTTTGGGAATACCATAGTCAGCCGCGCGCTGTATTATTTTTTTGGCAATTTCGAATCGTATATCCGGATCCTCAGAAATGCCGGTTTCATCATTGGATATTGCGACTACCGCAGCGCCGTATTTCTTCACCAGCGGTAACACGCTTTCGAGTCGCTCGTCCTCCCCGGTGACCGAATTTAACAATGCCTTGCCTTGATAGACAGCCAATCCTGCTTCAAGCGCCTCGACAACGGAGGAATCAATCGATAACGGTGCATCGGTTATCGATTGCACCAGCTGGATACATTCGGCGAGGATTTGGGGTTCATCCGCCATTGGTATGCCGGCGTTCACATCTAAAATCTGCGCGCCCGCCGCAACCTGTGCCAGCGCATCCTGTTCCACGCGGGAATAGTCACCTCGCTTCATTTCTTCTGCCAATAGCTTTCGTCCGGTCGGGTTTATACGCTCGCCAATGACGACAAAGGGCTGGTCAAAACCGATGATGACCTCTTTGCTAGCCGATGATATAACAGTGTTGGTCATGATTATCTACCTGGTACCTATGCTGAATTACAGTGACGAAAAAATACGCAATATGCGGGTTACACTGCCTGCGCTGCTGGCTTATTTTGTTGCGCGATCAGGCGGTGTACTGTCTCAACTGCATGCGGAGCATTTTCACCATAACCATCGGCTTCAATAACCCTGGCAAATTCCTCGGTCACCGGTGCACCACCAACAATCACCGGGTAGCTGGATTGCACTTTCCTGAACAGCGCAACGGTTTTTTGCATGGACGGCATGGAGGTCGTCAAAAGTGCTGACAGGCCCACAACATCGGGGTCGAGTTCATTCGCCATGGCAAGAATTTCATCCGGCGTTTTATTCACACCGAGATCAACGACTTCGTAGCCTGCACCTTCCAGCATCATTCCAACCAGGTTTTTGCCGATGTCGTGTACGTCACCCTGGACGGTTGCCAGCAACACCTTACCCCTGGATGGAGCACCCGTTCGCGTCAATATCGGACGAATAACTTCCAGTCCCGCCTTCATCGCCCGCGCCGCCATCAGCATTTCGGGGACAAAGATCTTGCCATCTGAAAAATCATCGCCGATTTCGTCCATTGCCGAAATCAAGCCTTCGTTAAGTACCTCGTGAACATCCATTTTTTTGTCGAGCGCTTTGTGCACCAGTTCAACAACGACACCATCTTCCTGCTCCACCACCGCGTCAAAAATACTGTCGAGTAATAAATTCTCCTCGCTTTGTCCCGACTCAGCGGCGGCCTGTATTGCCGCGGCATCAACAGCAATGCTCACATTGCCGCTAGTTTCTCCGCGAGCCTCTGCTGAACCTGCTCGTCGCAGGCCTTCCCAGGGTCGATCACCGGCGCGAAATTGCCTGGCCGCGGCGATTGCAATCTCGACGTTCTCAGCCGGGGTCACCGCACTCAACGAACATAGGTATAACGCGCCTTTTCCTGCTAATTCGATCGCTTCCATGTACTCGTGGATGCGCTTTTGAATTTCTTCCTTTGGTCCATTTTGAAACACGTTATTATCCACGCCAAGCACGATGGGGAGATCATGCTCACGCGCGTATTCGATAACTGGATCGACACCGACTATAAACAGGTCAGGATCCTGCACCTTCAGATATGGTGGGGTCGCACGTAGCTTTTGTTCCCAGAATCCATGCAAATTATCGGTAAACGAGTCACCCCACCAGTTGTCACAAATCGCCGGGCGGATGGTTTGTTTTTGCAACCGCTCGATATAACTCAGGGCGAACTCATCGAGCATATCCTCGGTAATAAACGGCAGCGATGCGACTGCATCGGAACCGTCGGCCACCGGAGCATCTGGAAATTCCTTCAGTAGCGCATTCATGTAGGGCGCAATGACTTCATCCACCAGAAAAGTCATCACCTTGTGCACAAACTCTGGGTTCTGTTTCATCTGCACGATTAAATTTTCAAACGTCATGATGTGCGAAGCGAGTGTGAAGGGTGCGCAATAGCACGGCAAAGGTGTCATGCCAGCCTGTGTTTTTACTTCTTGCATGATTTCAAACACCATCGGCATGCGGCCCGATGAGAATGGATCGGGCGCCTTGAGTTTGGCCAGATCTTTTTCATTGCTAACCAATGGCGTCGTATTCTCGATTGCCGGCGCCATGTCTTTAAAGGTTACCAGTCGGCATCCGAGCGCCTCGGCCTCAACATTGTAGACATCCCAGAGAAACGACGGTGTATCGAAACGGAATCGCTCAGAAACTTGGCTAATGCCGCGAACAAACTTTTTCGCGTCGGTATAAAATTCGTCGCCCGGAATACCACTTTCACGCATTGCAAACTCGTGCATCTGGGCGATAAACGGCACTTCACCGCCACCTTTCGTCATCGCCGTCAACAATCGTGCATTACCCGCAGAGAAATCAAATTCAGGCATTGGTTAAAATCCTCTTCATACTATTTGGTGTGGCGCATATTTTGATTTATTATTGGGATTATAGAAATACCCAGTTAATGACTTTCAATATATCCAATTTTTGATTTTGGGAGATTATTTATGGCACGGCAGTCGGGTGGCGCTCTACTCTCCACCCTGGAAATCGATCGGGACTCTCGCATGCCCTACTACCGACAGCTAGAGGACGCGATACGCCGAATGATACTAAACGGTGATATCTCCACCGGGCAGCAATTGCCAGCATCGCGGCAACTGGCGAAAGATCTCGAAATTTCCAGGTTGACGGTGAAAAACGTATACGAGCAGCTCGTTGCAGAAAACTACCTTGTTGCACGTCCAGGTGCAGGTACCTACGTCGCCAAAATCACCTCCAGCGAATTGCTGCCAGCGATTAAACAACCCGACCAGCACAGGAGTAAAAAATTACCTCTATCTTTGCGAGCGAACCGAATAATCCATTCCAATGCGGTGATTCGACTCGGCGGTGCCGATCCTTTCAGGCCTGGCGTGCCCGCACTTGACAGCTTCCCACGCAAAATATGGGCATCGGTTTATTCAAAAGTAATGCGCCATTCGCATACCGATACGCTAGGGTATGGTCAGTCCGGTGGTCTGCCCGAGTTAAAACACGCGATCGCCAATCATGTGCGAGATCACCGGGGTGTACACGTCGACGCGGATCAAATAATTATTACCGCCGGTGCACAACAGGCGTTTTCACTGATCGCATTTACTTTGCTCAACCCGGGCGATGTGGTTCTGTCAGAAGACCCGGGGCACATCGCCGGACGGGACGCGATGCGAATATTTGGCGCAGAGGTGAAATCGGTAGAAATCGATAGCGAGGGCTTTAGCCTGAATGACGCAAAATCACGTCATCCGGCACCTCGACTTATCTTTGTCACCCCATCACACCAACACCCACTGGGAGTCACCATGAGTCTGCAAAGACGCATGGAAATAATAGACTATGCCCGCCGCAACAATAGCTGGATTGTAGAGGATGACTATGACAGTGAGTTTCGTTACCGGGGTCGCGCACTACCAGCAATGCAAAGCCTGGATAACAATGGCCAGATTCTTTACGTTGGCAGCTTTTCCAAGACTCTTTTTCCTGCGCTCAGGCTCGGATACCTGATTCCACCGACATCCCTGGTTGATACCTTTGCAGTTGGGCAAACCTTGCTCTCGCAAAATATATCACCGATCCTGCAGAAGACCCTGGCGCGGTTTATTGATGATGGTTCGTATAACTCACATATCAGAAAAATGCGGGTACTCTACCAGGAGCGTCTCGATATACTGGCACATCACCTGACAAGGTCTTGCGGTGATATTTTCCACTTCGACAAACCCGACGCCGGTATGCACCTGATCGCCTGGTTAAACGACAAAACCCGCAAGGATACCGGGTTGTGTCAAGCGATATGGGATGCGGGTATAGATTGCCTGCCGGTGTCGATGTATTGTGACACAAAGGAAATTGATCCGGGGATAATGCTCGGTTTCGCCTGTGCGCCGGAAACCGAAATTAGTCAATGTGTTTCTACATTATATAGCGCGGTTAAAAACCAGCTTCCACTACCCCGCAGCAAACTGACGGGGTATTTATAGGTAGGTGCGAATTTATTCGCACGATGCGAGTAAACATTGGCACCGCTGTGCGAATAAATTCGCACCTACCTGTTACACAGCAAACAGTGGGGTTAATTCAGCCTGGAGCATAAGCATGTTAACCGGTTTGAAGCAGGCCTACAGTGTTTATAAAGGCGAACGACTGGTAACCGGACCCTGCTCGGTCAGTAGTGTTTCGGTCAGGCCACGATCAGTATGCTTCATCCGCCAGGACAACATCTTTTGTGCATATTCCAGCAGCAAAGAATGATAGTCAGGATTGTCTGCGAGGTTAACGAATTCCTGCGGGTCTTGCTGCAGGTCAAAAAATAGCGGTGGCAGCGCGGCAAAGTGCACGTATTTATATTTGTGGTCGCGAATCACCGTCAGGTTCGACTGGTGAGCACTGAAGTCGAACGCACCTGCGGTCGACAGGCTGTACAACCTGCGAAAATCAAATTCCCAATGCACTTCCTTGCGCCACGATTGTGGTATTTCACCGCTATGCAACATTGGTAATAATGACTGGCCGTCGCACTGCGCAGGAATATCGATATCTAGCCAGTCGAGTATGGTTGGCATCAGGTCGACATTTTCAGTAAACGCATCAAATTGTTTTCCGCGGCCCGGATTCGCCGCTGCTCGAGGGTCTCTGATGATTAAAGGAATGTAGTAGGACTCGTCATAATAGCCGAGCTTTCCATTGAGCCAATGGTCGCCTAATTGCTCACCATGATCTGAAGTAAATATAATCAGCGTCGAATCCCATTGCCCATTCGCTTTCAATGACTCGAATAGCCGCCCTAAATTATCATCCACCTCAGAAATTAAGCCATAATAGCTCGCCATCATGCGTTGTATGGTGCGATCCGATTCGGGTGCTTTGAATTTCGCTTGCTGAAGACAGTAATTCAGAAAAGGATGTTGCTGTGCTTCCTGATCGACTGTATGCAGCCTTTCAGGAACCGCCAGTGTTGCAGGATCATACAGTCGATTATAGGGCTCCGGGGCAGCGTATGGAGGATGTGGGCGCAACAGGGATAAGTGAGTTATCCAGGGCTTTTGTTGCTCACCGATCCAGTCCATACATTTGTCTACCATGTAATGCGTCTCGTGGTCTTCGGTGTTGATTGCCAGCGGCAGGGGTACATCTCCACCATCTTCCCACTCGACACCCTCGACCGTATCACCATACAGATTCCACACCCTGTCGGGCATCGTGTAACCCCTGGCCCGCAGTGAATCAACCCATTCCACCGAGACATCAGACTTATAAGATGTGTGGCTGTCAAATCCGGGCAGCGGTTCAGTATAGTGAGTCAGTCGTGGATCGTTTTGATCCATTTCGCGGGGGTCTCGAGCGGTATCGGTATAGCCAAACAGATACGGGGCGTACCCAGCCTTACGCGCCTCAAGCGCCCAGTTATTCAAACGCCCGTCGACAGGCGTACCATTACTCACGCAACGATGGTTATGCATATACATACCAGTATGCATAGAGGTGCGACTTGGCGCGCAGGGCGTGGTTTGCGCATAGTGCTGACGAAACACTGTGCCCTCTTTTGCGAGCGTATCCAGGTGCGGTGTTTTCACTGCCGGGTGATCCAGCACAGACAGACATTCACCGCGCCACTGGTCGGCAGTTATGAATAGAATGTTCATGCGATGGCGTTACTCTCTCGAAGCCGATGACATTGGATAAATGATAGTCAAATAGCAGGAATCATCAATTTAAATTTGCACTATTTTTTCGCCTAATTTTACAGCAGGTTTTTCGCGATTGGGTAGGACCGAATGGATTTGGCCAATTATTATTGAAGACTCTGATTAAATGATTGGCCGAATAAATTCGGCCCTACGAGCAATATCAGCCGCTGCTGGCTGCAATTCATGATTTGCTATTAGCCTGCTAACCGATTATCGACTCCATCACGCGCAAAAACTGTAGCACTTCTTCAACGGTATTATAGTGACACATCGAAACTCGCACGCAGGTGGGCCGATTTAGCGGCTCGAGAATATTGCCCGAAAAATAATCATTCTTGCGCACATGGGTACGCACGCCCTGGGCATTCAACTGGCTCACAACCTCGGCGCAGGGGATGGCTTCGACATAGAGTGAAACCAGGCCTTCACGATGGCTATTATCATGACCACCGATGACCGTAACCTGCGGCATATCGCGCAGGCCTTTTTGTCCTTCGGCGCCGTTAATCATGATATCGACCAGACCGGCTTCCTGTTGCTTGAAAGCCTTACCGGCCGCGAGTATCCGCTCGCGCCGATTGTCTGAATCGGTCAATTGCGAACCGAGCCAGTCGAAGTAATTCACCACCTCGGAAAAGCAGGCAAACGCCGAAGTATCGCGGGTGCCGAGCTCCCAGAAATCTGCCGGTGTGCCGTCCAGATGATCGTGCGCCAGGGTGCTCAATCGCGGGGATACCCAGGCGAATCCATAGTTATGTCGGGAAAACACCTTGTAAGCAGAAATTGCATAAGCGTCAACATCGTAACCATCGACATCCAGATCACCGTGCGGCGCGTGCTGGATACCGTCAACAATTATCACGCATTCGGGTGATACTTCGCGAATCACCTTAACCACCGATTTAACATCAACCGACATGCCGGTTACCGGGCTGGTATGAATAATCGTCGCGACGCGTGTATTGGCATCGACGATTGTTCGGTAATCGTCGGCCGTTACGGTTGCTGTTTCGTTATCATGAGTAACAGCTCGATATTCTTTAGCGACAAATTTCGACCAACGCTTAGAGGCACTTACCGTGGCCGGATGCTCCAGTGTACTGCCAACAACGTTACCCCCTTCCGGGGTACCGAGTAGCGCGGCACGTACCAGGCGAAACAGCAATTCGGTACCGCTTTCACCGATAAAAACCGGGCCTTCGCTAACACCGAGGAAACTGCGCATATCTTCGCGCGACTGATTAATAATTCGTACCAGCTCGTGTGAAGCAGGATTATCCCTGCCCTGATTATCAGGAATACCGGCTAGCCTGGTATTGGCCTCGACTACGGATTTCAAAGTCAGCGAACCGCCTGCATTCTCAAAAAAGATGCGGGGCCCCTGATAAGGGCAGGTGTCGACGTGACAAAAGCGGTCACGTATCTGGTTCATCAAGGTTTGGTTAAACATTTATTCTCCGTTGAGGTGCAGTTACTAGGGCGGCAGAATGTTAGCACCTGTACAAATATATAGAAAACCGTTATTACTTTAATTACCATCCCGCTTCAGCAAAATGTATGGGAGTCACCCAATGAAATCGACTAAAGCAATTAAACACGACTATTTCCAGCTTTGCGGATGGCTATTGTTCGTTTTCTCGGCGTTATTTTTTATTATTTCGAGTATTCGCGTGGGTGATATATTGAGTCTAATAGGTGGAATATTATTTTTAATCGCATGTTTTGTATTTCTGGTTCCCGTAATCTCAGCGATACTGTCTGCAGCAAACCTCAGTAGCGAACCCGAAACCACCAATACCGAGTCCACTAACCATAATTAAGTGCGGCAGCGTAGATATTCT
>CBDUSZ010000156.1:0-8174 GCA_965370015.1 uncultured bacterium
GTTTTGGCCATTACCTGTGCCATCGCCTATGCCGCATACCGTCGTTTGAATCTACTCAGGATCGTGCTTCCGTTCACGGTGATCTTCCACATCTATATGATCTTTGCGAATATGGGCGAGGACGGTAGCCTGCCGATCTGGTCGATAACCTTTGCTGCATTCACCCTGCTTCTGGCATATTTGGGACGGCCGATTTATAGCACTGCGGCTGACGGTAAGTTCTATTTTTCGCAGCTCTGGGATGAGTTCTTTGCTGGGCTCATGCCTCCCACGATCCTGATTTCTTTTGCTTTGGGGTCGATTCTCCTTGGCTTCGCAACACCTGCTGAAGCCGCAGCGATGGGCGCCTTTGGTGCCATCTTGTTATCTATCGGTTATGGCAAATTCACCTTTCCTGGTTTCTATGACAGTCTGGTCAAAGCCCTGGAGATCACGGTTTTGATCATGTTCCTGGTTGCCGCATCGAACTTCTTTGGCGCCGAATTCAGTTATTTGGGCACGCCAAAGATGATGACTGAGCTGCTACTTGGCCTCGACATGTCGCCTTACCTCATTCTGATCGTGGTTATGGCACTGATCTTCCTTCTGGGATGGCCACTGGAGTGGGTGCCTATTGTTCTGATCGTTGTGCCAATTTTGATCCCAACAGTCGAGGCGTTGGACATCCACGGGCTGGATCGCTACGACCTGATGGTCTGGTTTGGCATTCTGGTCGCGGTGAACCTGCAGACCGCATGGCTATCCCCACCTGTGGCCTTGTCAGCCTACTTTCTGAAGGGGGTCGTGCCGGATTGGGATCTCAAGGACATCTATCTGGGCATGATGCAGTTTATGGTGATTCAACTCATCGGTCTCATCCTGCTGTTTATCTTCCCGCAACTGGTGCTTTGGCTACCCAGGGTAATGTCTGGTGGGTAAATCATGATGCATCTCCTTCGATCTACCTTGTCATAGGCAAGCGCCCAGCATGCTGATGTCGGCGGACATGATTCTGCGGAAAAGTGGTGATTTGGTTGCAATATCGCTCTAAAATTGCTAAAATGAGACTCTGAGTTTCATTATAATAAACTAATGGTTATCGAGTATTTGAAGAAAGCGGAAAAAACCGCAGCGACCGGTGAGGGACGATATGCGCAAAATCGTAGCTGATATGCTTGGCGCAATCGATGTACGGTCAGTAGTGCACCAATGCGTTAATCGTCAAATTTAACCGAGGGTACCAAATTGTTGTTGTCTATTGCCGCGATCGTGATCGGTCTGGCGCTATTGGTATGGAGTGCAGACCGGTTTGTTGATGGCGCAGCTGCTGTCGCGCACCATCTGGGGGTGTCCAATCTGATTATTGGTATTACCGTGATTGGCTTTGGCACCTCCGCGCCGGAAATTGTCGTATCAATTATCGCGGTGCTGGAATCGGTGCCCAATCTGGCAGTTGGAAACGCGCTAGGTTCGAATATCGCCAATATCGGCTTAATCCTCGGTATCACCGCGCTGCTAGTACCCATTCCAGTGTCTTCGGGCTTGATTCGCTCTGAGTACCCGCTGTTGTTGGCGGCCACGGTGGTCGTGACGGGTTGCCTCTATGATTTAAATTTGAGTCGGATAGACGGGTTTATATTATTGGGTCTGCTGCTGTTAACAATGGGCTATATGATCCATTCACATCGAAAGACAGGTGTGGAAGCCGATTCGGCGTCCGAGAATGAAGATTCGGAAATGATGTCAAACTCCAAAGCCTTCGGCTGGATTTTGCTGGGTCTGATTGTTCTGGTTGGCAGTTCCAGAATGCTGGTCTGGGGCGCAACTAATATCGCACACAGTTTCGGCGTTAGCGAACTGGTCATAGGTCTGACGATTGTCGCGTTAGGCACCAGTTTACCCGAATTGGCCGCATCGATTGCCAGCCTGAAAAAGTCGATACCCGATATGGCAATTGGCAATATTATTGGCTCGAACCTGTTTAATACGCTGGCGGTAGTTGGCATACCTCCGATGATTATGGGATTCGACATCGATGTAGCAGCAATGCAGCGCGATGTACCCATAATGTTCGGGCTGACCTTGATGTTGTTTGCCATGTCCTGTGGAAGTAAAAAAGGTATGGTGCTGATCGGCCGCCAGAAAGGCGCGGTTTTATTGGCTGTGTTTATCGCGTATCAACTTTATCTGTATTACGAAGTTGTGACGGGCGTTTCCTGGTTTACCTGGATGCAGACTTGATGACGGTGATTAACTATTAAATTTTTAGGAGAAATAATTTCATGAAAATGACAACAGAAGAAGCCTTCATCAAGGTTTTACAAATGCACGGTATCGAACATGCTTTCGGTATTATCGGTTCGGCGATGATGCCGATCTCAGACCTGTTCCCCGTTGCTGGCATCAAGTTCTGGGATTGTGCCCACGAATGTACCGCCGGCATGATCTCTGATGGTTATACCCGTACCAGCGGCAAGATGTCGATGGCCATCGCGCAAAATGGTCCAGGTATTACCAACTTCACTACGCCAATTATGACCGCCTTCTGGAATCACACACCGTTGTTGCTGGTAACGCCACAGGCTGCCAACAAGACCATCGGCCAGGGTGGATTCCAGGAAATGAAACAAATGGCCCTGTTTGAAGACCTCGTGTGCTACCAGGAAGAAGTGCGCGACCCGAGCCGAATGGCCGAAGTGCTCAACCGTGTTATCGAAAACGCCTGGCGTGGTTCAGCGCCCGCACAGATCAATATTCCGCGTGATTACTGGACACAGGTCATCGATATCGAATTGCCGCAGATGACAAAGCTGGAGCGTTCATCCGGTGGTGCGCAAGCGATTAGCAATGCCGCAGCACTGTTATCGAAGGCGAAATTCCCGGTCATCCTCAATGGTGCCGGTGTTATTCTCAGCAATGGCATCGATGCATCAAAACAGCTGGCGGAGCGTCTCGACGCGCCGGTTTGCTGTAACTACCAGCATAATGATGCTTTCCCGGGATCGCATCCTTTGTCAGCCGGTCCTCTGGGATATAACGGTTCCAAAGCTGCGATGGAACTTATCGCTAAAGCCGATGTGGTACTGGCACTGGGTACCCGTTTAAATCCATTCTCGACGCTGCCGGGTTATGGTATCGATTACTGGCCGAAGAACGCCGAAATCATACAGGTCGACATTAACGCCAGCCGTATCGGTTTGACCAAGAAAGTGAATGTCGCAATTCAGGGTGACGCCAAACTGGTTGCTGAACAACTGCTGACACAGCTCGATGATGGTGCGGGTAATACGGGTCGTGAAGCGCGTCGTCAACTCGTCGCCGACACCAAAGCCAGTTGGGTAGAAGAGCTGGCCAGTCTCGTACACGAGGAAGATAACGACGAGGGCATTACCTGGAACGAGCGTGCCCGTGCGCGTGATCCAGAACGTATGGCACCACGTCAGGCCTGGCAGGCGATCATGGCAGCAATGCCGAAGAATGCCATTATGTCATCCGATATCGGCAACAACTGCGCGATCGGTAATGCCTATCCGAGTTTTGACGAGGGTCGTAAATACCTCGCCCCCGGTCTTTTTGGCCCCTGTGGATACGGTTTGCCTTCGATTCTCGGCGCCAAGATTGCCCGTCCGGATGTGCCTGTGGTTGGTTTTGCTGGCGACGGTGCGTTTGGTATCTCGATGAATGAAATGACCGCCTGTGGTCGTAACGGCTGGCCGCCTATCACCATGATTATTTTCCGCAACTATCAATGGGGTGCCGAGAAGCGTAATACCACTTTGTGGTACGACGATAACTTTGTCGGAACCGAGCTGAATGTCGGTGTCGAGTACGCCAAAATTGCTGATGCCTGTGGTTTGAAAGGCGTTAAGGCGGAAACGATGGAACAGCTTACTGAGGCGTTGAAGACAGCCGTAGATGAGCAGATGAATCAGAATGTCACTACGTTTATCGAAGTTATTCTCAATCAGGAACTGGGTGAGCCCTTCCGTCGCGATGCAATGAAAGCGCCCGTTGCGGTAGCAGGTGTTAGTGCCGACGATATGCAGCCCCAGCAATTGCACCCGACACACCGCTAAATTCGATTAGCGCTTAGCGCAGGAAAAACAATGGCCATTGAAATAGTCAAAAAAGCGAGCAAGACGCCGACGACAGGCTAAGACGATACCGCAAAAAACGTTCGCAATGCTCGAAGCGAAGCAAAAGCGCGTGAACATGTGTTAAATCTGGATGGCTGGGACAAGGATATCATCGTAAGCCGGGAAGAAATCGAAGCAGCAACAGCAACCCTGTCGCAACGCACCCACGACGATATCGAATCTTCCCATACGCGGGTTAAAGGATTTGCCGCAGCACGGTTGGTAGTACGGGTGATTTTGAAACTGAACTGTCCCCCGGCCTGTTTGCCGGACAACGGTTAATTCCAGTAAAAACTGCTGGTTGCAATGTCCCGGGTGGGCGATACAGTAAAACAAATTTGTTTTTTAGATATATCGATTTCTAATATTTAGGTAAAAAATCATGACTATAGAGTATTTGAAAAAAGCCGATAAGTCGGCTACTACAGGTGAGGACGATACACGTAAAATTGTGTCGCAGATGCTTGCGGATATCGAGGCTGGTGGCGAGGAAAAAGCAATTGAGTACGCTAGCAAGCTGGATAATTATACTGGCAATATCGTTGTCACCGGTGAAGAGATTGAAGCGGCGACCGCTAAATTATCGCAGCAGGTGAAAGACGATATCCAATTCTCATATGATCGAGTACGCGGATTCGCCGAAAAGCAGCGTCAGTCTCTGGTTGACTTCGAGGTAGAGTTATCCCCCGGGTTGTTTGCCGGTCAAAAGCAAATACCAGTTGAAACCGCAGGTTGCTATATCCCGGGTGGGCGTTACGCCCATGTGGCCTCTGCAGTTATGTCAGTCGCTACGGCTAAGGCTGCAGGTGTGGGTCATGTCATTGCATGTTCTCCACCCAAGCCCGGAGAAGGTGTCAACCCCGCAATTATCTATACTGCCAATCTCTGTGGTGCAGATACTATTCTTGCGCTGGGCGGGGTACAGGGTATTGCGGCAATGGCCTTCGGTCTGTTTACCGGACACGCGGCAGATATACTGGTTGGGCCGGGTAATCGGTTTGTTGCCGAAGCCAAACGCATGCTCTATGGACGAGTTGGGATCGATCTATTTGCGGGTCCTACTGAAATCGCGATAATTGCGGATAAAACCGCAGACCCGATGATTGTCGCCAGCGATCTAGTTGGCCAGGCCGAGCATGGTCTGGATTCACCCTGCTGGTTGTTTACCATGGACCGCGAGCTCGGTAACAAGGTGCTGGAACTGATGCCTGGGTTCATCGCGAAATTACCTGATACCGCACGTATCGCGGCAGAAGGTTCATGGCGTGATTATGGAGAAGTGGTTTTCTGCTCGGATCGTGAAGAAGTGGCAGTAATCAGTGATCGCTATGCGGCGGAACATCTTGAAGTTCAGGCTGAAGACCTGGATTGGTGGGTAAATCGGCTACGTAATTATGGCTCGCTATTTGTAGGTGAAGAAACTACAGTGGCTTTCGGCGATAAGTGCTCGGGTACCAATCACATACTGCCAACTAAGGGTGCAGGTCGTTATACTGGTGGGTTGTCAGCAGGTAAATTTATCAAAACAGTCACCACGCAACGGATGAGCCGTGAAGCGAACCGCGAGGTGGCAGCTGCTACTGCAAGGATTTCAAGATTAGAGGGCATGGAGGCTCACGCCCGTACCGGGGATGATCGGCTACGCAAATATTTTCCCGATGAAACCTTTAGATTGCAGCCGTAGTAGATAGCTCTGGTATGGGTCGGCGGCAGGTAGTGGCACTCGTTCTGGTGGGTGCCATCCCCATATAAATTTCACTGTTTAGGATAGAAAATGTACAACACAATACTTATACCACTAGCACTGGACCAGGGTCATGGCCACAGGGCTATGGAGATTGCCGGAAGGCTTAGGGCGCAAGGCGGTAAAATCATTGCCGTGCACGTAATTGACCAGATTCCTGGGTTCGCCAATTACTACCTTACCCCCGACCAAAAAAAAGGAATTCATGACGCAGCAAAAAAAGCCCTGGCGGAACGAATTGGCGCTGAGCAAGATGCTGAAGCCGTGATGCTCACCGGCCATCCGGGGCGGACGATTACCGATTATGCTGAAAAAATTGGTGCAGACTGCATCATCGTTGGATCTCATAAACCGGGCGTAAAGGACTTCTTCCTCGGGTCAACTGCGGCTCGTATTATGCGTTATGCGAAATGCTCGGTACATGTGTTACGTTAAGAGTGTCCTCCCGGGAGCAATAAGTTATGCATACAGAAACTTTGCTCGATCATTTCTCACTGATTGGCCGTAGTTTTGTGGTAACCGGGGCCAGCTCCGGATTGGGTCGATCGATGGCATTATTCATTGCCCAGGCGGGTGCTTCAGTGGTGCTGGTTGCGCGACGTCAAACAGAGCTTGAGCAAGTTGCTGAGCAGATAGCTGCATCCGGACATACTGCGGCTATCGTCGTTGCCGATTTAAGCGACCGCGAAAATTTGAGTGAAATTGCAAGACAGTGCAAAGCAGCAATATCAGGTAATACTATTGATGGCGTGATAAACGCCGCAGGTGTAAATCTGCGTGAACCAGCAGATAAAATATCCCTTGAAAGCTGGGACTTTACCTTGAACCTCAATCTTTCCGTGCCGTTTTTCTTTACCCGGGAATTTATCCCGGAAATGCGAGAACGTAAGTATGGCCGCGTGATTAATATTGCCTCACTTCAGTCGACCAGAGCCTTTGCTAATGGGCTGGCTTATGGCGCTTCGAAAGGGGGTGTTTGCCAGTTAACCCGGGCGATGGCCGAGTCCTGGTCTCAGGATAACATCACCTGCAATGCGATAGCACCGGGATTCTTCCCTACCGAATTGACAGGCCCAGTGTTTTCAAATCCCGAAACCCGGGACTGGGCTGCGAAGCAAACTATGATCGGTCGAAATGGCGAACTCGATGATTTGTTCGGCATAACGGTATTTTTCGCCTCACCTGCATCAAATTATATTACTGGGCAAACCCTACATATTGATGGTGGGTTTACCGCTAAATAGGGCACTAACCCGACAAATTACATTTTCTGGGTTAACAAATTAAATCAGGAGATACTATGAAAGCGCTGGTATACACCGCAAATCAGGAAATGACATACCGCGAGGAACCAATACCGCAACCCGAACCTGGAGATGCACTGGTTGCAATCGAGTCGGTCGGAATTTGTGGATCCGACATGCACGCTTACCTCGGCCACGATGAACGGCGCGTACCACCATTAATTCTTGGACATGAAGCGGTGGGCACGGTGATAGAGGGTTCCAGGGCGGGTGAAAAAGTCGTCCTAAATCCGCTCATTACCTGCGGGGTATGTACTGATTGCTTTGCTGGTCGCCAGAACTTGTGTGCCAATCGTGATCTGATAGGCATGTATCGAGCGGGTGCATTTGCCGAACAAATTGCGATCCCTGAACGCAATTTGATTCCCGTGCCGCCAGACATGAGCGCAGCCAGAGCGGCTTTAACCGAGCCTGGTGCAACCGGTTTGCACGCTGTATTACTGGCAGAAAGAGCAAGTGCCCGGCCGATAAGCGAGGCTCGTGCGCTGGTGTTGGGTGCAGGCTCGGTCGGATTGCTCACTGCACTCATATTGCAGGACAAGGGCGTAACCCAGGTCGATATAGCGGAGACCAATGTGCTGCGGCGAAAAACAGTCGAATTGCACACCGATTGCCGGGTATTAGATCCGTTACAATCGCCGCCCGATGCGGCGAGCTACGACCTGGTATTTGATGCCGTGGGTAATTCGATTACACGCCAATCGAGCATTGCCTCGGTTTGCTCGGGCGGTGTGATCGTGCATATCGGGCTGATGGATAACAAGGGCGAAATGGACGTGCGCGCGATGACTTTGCGCGAGATTACTTTTATCGGTGCCTATACTTACACGCCTGTTGATCTACAAAGGACGTTGGAAAAACTTTATAGTGGTGCACTCGGCAGTTTGGAATGGATTGAACAGCGACCTCTGGCGCAAGGGGCGCAGGCATTTCATGAATTAAACAATGGTCTTTGTGCAGCGCCTAAAATTGTTTTGAATATCGCCTCATGAAGGGAACCTGAGGACATGG
>CBDUSZ010000157.1:0-8144 GCA_965370015.1 uncultured bacterium
CCGTCGATTACGATCATTTTATTATTCATCATCGGACATTAATCTATGACTTCTCGAAAACTGGAGTCCTGTCAACACATTACTGGCCTGTAGTCGATTTGCGTTTGGGTTTTCTACCCTTCAGCTGAAATTTACGCACCGCTTTATTATGTTCTTCCAGGGTATCTGAAAAATAATGCGTTCCGTTACCCTTGGCAACAAAAAATAGTGCCTTATTGTCGGCTGGATGTAAGGCCGCCCTGATCGAATCCAGCCCCGGTAAGGCTATCGGTGTCGGCGTTAGTCCTTTATGCAGGTAGGTATTATAGGGTGTATCCTTTTTCAAATCGCGGAAGCGAATATCACCATCAAAGGTCTCGCCGAGTCCATAAATGATTGTCGGATCGGTTTGCAAGCGCATATTTTTGCGTAATCGCTGGACAAACACCGATGCAATTAATGGCCGCTCATAAGCCGCACCTGTCTCCTTTTCAATAATCGAGGCCAGAATCAAGGCATCGTAGCTGCTGCCAAGCGGCAGATCAGGGGCACGATTATCCCATTCGCGTTGTAGATGCGATTGCATTAATCGATATGCGCGCTGTAAAAATTCGATATCGCTAGTGCCTTTCGAAAAAGAGTAGGTATCCGGGAAAAATAGTCCCTCCGGATGTTGGCCCGGATATCCAAGTGCTGCCATTATTTCAGTATTAGACTTACCCTCTAATGTGTTTTTAATGGTTGGGTGGTGTTGCAATTCCTTGATCATCTGGCGAAACGCCCAGCCCTCGATAATGGTAAAATTGTACAGGATCGATTTGCCTTCGGTGAAAAGCTCCAATAGATCGGATGGTGACTGGGATTGCTGTAATCGATACTCGCCAGCTCGCACACGCGTCTCCACGCCTTTAACTTTCGCCAGCAGAATAAATAACCAGGGATCATTAATTATTTCTTCGAGACTGAGCTGCTGGGCTATCGTTTTGATATTGCTGCCAGATTGAATTGTAAAGATTCGCTCAGAACCGGATAACGATACAGGCTGATACTGGAATCGAAAAAAATGAATGACCAGTACTGAAACCGCAATTAATATAACCAGCAGCGACCAGATGAATATTTTTTTCAACAATTTCACAGGCATATCAACCCACTAGCAATGAGCCAGGCTTCCCATTCGGATTGAACACCTGTATTAACATTTGACTCATTTTTCCGACAGCAAATTTTGTATCGTCGATGGAGCGAATTGGTCGGACCCCATGGATGCTATTGCATAAAAAGCACTCACTGGCTTTTAATAAAAATTCAGCATGATAACGACCAATTTGGACTGCTACGCCCTGCTCTTCAAGATATTTTAATATTTTCTGTCGCATAATTCCCTCTACGCCGGAAAATTTCAGAGAGGGCGTGTATACCTCTCCCTGTATACAGAAAAACAGGTTGCTGACTATTCCTTCTACAATATATCCATCAGTATCGCACAATAATGCTTCGTTCTTATTCGCCATACGGCCTAATTCTAGTGTCGCTAAAACATAGTCCAGTCGATTCAAATGCTTGAGGCCAGCCAAATTTGGGTTTAGCGGTAACCGGGTCTGGCTCAAGGCGACGTTCAATCCCAGGTCTTCATCGGCAATGGCAGTATACGGATACTTGAGAACAAATACTGAAGCCTGATTTTGTTTTGGCGGTTCGAGTCCCCTGCCGCCACTACCACGAGTTACAATTATCTTGATGACAACCGAATCGTGGCCTTTGCTTTCCGTATCGATTTCCTGTAACAGCCATTTTTCGCCGGGCAAGGGTATGTGCAGTTTTTTGCAGCCTCTTCGCAGACGACTATAGTGGCTGCTCCATAACGGTATTTCACCATCGATCTTCAACAGTGTTTCGAATAATCCGTCGCCATAATGCAGTCCGCGCTCGTGCATATCCAGCATCTGGTTGATCTGAATATCAGGCATGGACTTTTATCGCGTTGAGTAATCCCTGTGCCTTGTGCCGGGTTTCCATTAGCTCTTTTTGCGGCACCGAGTCATGCACAATACCGCCTCCTGCACGAAAGCTGACCCTGTTTTTATCGTACAGTAGCGTCCTGATTAGAATATTCAAATCCATGCGCCCATCCAGGCCTATATAACCGAGAGATCCCGTGTATGGACCACGGGCTGCCTGCTCCAGTTCGCTGATAATTTCCATACACCGCACCTTCGGGCAGCCGGTAATAGTACCCCCTGGAAAAACCGCATGCACGACATCTGCTACTGTTTGTCCTGAACGAATTCGGCCTTCAATATTCGATACAATATGGTGAACGTGTTCATAGCTTTCGAGCACCATTTTTTCTGTTACCCGAATACTTCCGGGTTCGCAAAACCGCCCCAGGTCATTACGTACCAGGTCAATTAACATCACATGTTCAGCCTTTTCCTTTGGATGCGCCAAAAGATGGTTTGACAGCTCGATATCCTGTTTTCGGGTTTTCCCCCGGGGATGCGTGCCAGCGATTGGCCTGGATTGTGCTATGCCATCCTTGACCGAAATTAATCGTTCCGGCGAAGAACTGATAATGTACTGGTCCTTATATTTGATCAACGCTGCGAATTGTGCCGGGTTACGGCGAGTCAAATTATGATACAAGGCTACAGGATCGCAGTGCTGCGCGTAACTGACGCTCCAGTTACGCGATAAATTCGCCTGAAAGATATCACCGTCACGAATATATTGTTTTGTTTTACTGATATGGTCCAGGTATATTTCAGGATCGTCTTCTTCTATGGAACCGGCAACCAGGTCGCCGGGAACATAATCACTGAGCCCTGTAATATCCTCAAGTATCTGTTTTTTCAGGTTATGAAATTCATCTTCTACCACTATATAAGCAGATTCATCCTCGTGATCGATGACTATTACAGCCGGTATCCTGGTTTTGAAAGCGATGGGCAACGCAGATTCACTGGTAAAAAAAGTAACCTGTGGTTCGATAGTCTGAGCATATTCGTAACCCAGGAATACGAACCAGCCGCCACAAAAGGGAAAATCTGAGCGCTGATGTAATCCTGTCAAATCGACATCTATCGATGCCAAACAATCCTCATCCGCGGAAAACTGGCATTCAATTTCCTGTGGATAGGAGAGTAGTAAGGAATAACGTGAATTTTTCCCACCGCGAGAATTTGATGCCAGAAGATATGGGTAAGTATCAGGTTTTAGCGCATGTACTGCCAGTAAATCCGGAATTTCTTCGAGTTTGTGGCTGATAGTCACAACACATCAGATTTTCTTAAATATACAGGTTCCGTTAGTGCCGCCAAAGCCGAATGAATTTGACATGGTGGCATCCAGTTTCATCTCTCTTGCAGTATTGGCCACGTAATCAAGATCACATTCTGGATCCTGATTATCAAGATTGATGGTGGGTGGTGCCACTTGATCACGCAATGCGAGAATCGAAAATATAGCTTCAATACCGCCAGCTGCGCCCAATAAATGCCCTGTCATAGATTTAGTTGAACTGACCACAAGCTTATAGGCGTGGTCACCCATCGCCAGTTTTACCGCCATGGTTTCGGCCAAATCACCAGCCGGCGTAGATGTGCCATGCGCGTTGATATAGTCGATGTCCTCTGCATTTAGGCCCGCGTCATTCATTGCGTTTTTCATGCAGCGTGCAGCACCCTCGCCTCCCATCGACGGTGAGGTCATGTGAAAGGCGTCACCACTCATGCCATAACCGACTAGCTCGCAATATATATTGGCTCCGCGTTTCTTCGCCATCTCGTACTCTTCCAGAACGACCACTCCAGCCCCGTCGCCAAGCACGAAACCGTCTCGATCTTTATCCCAGGGACGACTTGCCGCCTCGGGATCATCGTTTCGGGTAGACAATGCCCGTGCCGCCGCAAATCCACCGATACCCAAAGCTGAAGTAGCCATTTCGGCTCCACCAGCGACCATCACATCTGCATCACCGTAGGATATCATCCGTGCTGCGTCGCCTATATTATGGGCGCCGGTAGTGCAGGCACTAACAATCGCTATGTTCGGTCCCTTGAGACCGCGCATAATCGATAAATTACCCGACACCATATTGATAATCGAACTGGGCACAAAAAATGGTGAAATTTTCCTCGGGCCACCTGCGACATAAGCATCGCGGTTTTTTTCTATGGTTGGCAGCCCGCCAATACCCGAGCCTATGGCGACGCCAATCCGTTCAGCATTTTCCTCAGTTACTTCAACACCAGAATCATCCAGTGCCTGCATACCTGCCGCCAGGCCGTAATGGATAAAGATATCCATTTTCTTAAGATCTTTTTTAGCCAAATACAGCGTCGCATCAAAATCTTTTACCGACCCCGAAATCTGGGCCGAAAACTGACTCGCATCAAATGCTGTGATTCGAGCTATGCCGCTTTTACCGGCAATAATATTTTTCCAGGATTCATCTACGGTATTACCGACCGGAGTCAGCAAACCTAGACCTGTAATTACCACACGACGTTTTGACAAGACGAAATCCTCTTTACAATTCAAACCCCGGACATTAAATAACAATGCCGCTTAGCATGCGAGATGATAAGCGGCATTGTCAAATCCGAGTATGCGTTTAAACGTTAGCGTTTACGTAATCAATTGCTAATTGAACACTGGTGATTTTTTCAGCGTCTTCATCTGGAATCTCGGTTTCGAACTCCTCTTCGAGAGCCATTACCAGTTCTACGGTATCGAGTGAATCAGCACCCAGGTCATCGACGAAAGATGCATTGTTGGTAACATCTTCTTCTTTAGCACCTAATTGTTCTGCAACAATCTTTTTTACACGTTCTTCAACAGAGCTCATTTGAGAGGTTCTCCTGGTTAATAATTCAGTAGCTTGTTAAGTGGCGATATTGTATTGAAAACTACTCCGAGTTGCCAGAATTGTCTTTATTTATTTTCTTCTTAATAAACAATTACTTAATCCTATTGCACTACAAAAGTGACTGCTAAAAGAAAGCAATAACGTATTACGGCATATACAAACCGCCATTAACATGGATTGTTTCCCCGGTGATGTAAGCGGCCGAAGGCGATGCCAGAAATACAACTGCAGCAGCAATTTCGTCGGCGCTGCCCAATCGCTTGAGGGGGATTTGACTAGTCAGTTGGTGTTTTTGATCATCACTCAATTCTCGGGTCATATCAGTATCGATGAACCCGGGTGCTACCGTATTGACGGTGATATTCCTTGAGCCGATTTCACGCGCAAGAGATTTACTGAACCCAATCAGGCCGGCTTTAGACGCAGCGTAATTAGTTTGCCCTGGATTTCCGGTAGCACCAACCACCGAAGAAATATTAATAATCCTGCCATTTCTTTTTTTCATCATCGGTCTTATGACCGCCTTCGACATGCGAAAAATTGATTTCAGGTTGGTATTGATTATATCGTCCCATTGATCGTCTTTCATTGTCATCAATAAGCTGTCACGTGTAATACCGGCATTATTAACCAGGATATCGGGTGATCCAAATTCGTCGGTCACAGCTTTAATACACTCAGCTGTCGAATCCGAGTTAGCCACATTTAACACCATGCCGCGTCCTCTGATATTTTCCTCCTTAAACAATAAGGATATATTATTTGCGCCTGCTTCACTGGTTGCCGTACCGATAACCGTTGCTCCCTGTTTACCCAGCGCGCGAGCAATTGCCCGACCTATGCCTCTACTTGCACCCGTTACCAGCGCTATTTGATCTGTTAACATTTTAGAACCCCTTAAGATTGCGATAATGATTGAATGGTCTTTTCAAGCGATGTAATGTCAAATACCGCCTCTGCCCGCAAACTTTTTTCGATTCGCCGGGTTAATCCGGCTAGCACTCTCCCCGGGCCACACTCTATAAGGCATTCGATGCCTTGCGAATGCATGGCTTGAATGCTTTGAGCCCACTTTACAGGTTGATATAACTGTTTTTTCAATAACTGCCTGATCTCATCTACTGAGTTTGCAACTTCAGCATTTTGATTATGAATTACCGGTATTTTTGGTAATGCAATGCTTGTCGATTCGAGAGTTTCAAGCAATTCTTCTGCGGCAGCCTGCATTAGCGAGCAATGCGATGGCACGCTAACCGGCAGCAGCAAGGCCCTTTTTGCGCCCAGGGCTTTGGCATTTTCCATCGCCTCGGCGACCGACGACGTTTGCCCGGCAATAACTACCTGCCCAGGTGCGTTAAAATTGACGGCTTCAACAATTCCCGATAGAACCTGGCTACAGGCCTTTATGACATCTACATTAGCCAGACCGATTATCGCTGCCATAGAGCCCTCGCCCACGGCTACTGCCGATTGCATTAGCCTGCCTCTTTTGGCTACCAGTTTTACCGCATGTTCGAGGTCCAGACTTTCGGCGCATACCAGAGCTGTGTACTCGCCCAGGCTGTGACCCGCCATTATCTGGGCTTGCGGAATACCATTTAACCCCCGAATGATCTGCCAGCAGGCTACGCCCGCGCATAGCATTGCCGGCTGGGTTGTCTCCGTTGCATTCAATCGTTCCACCGGGCCTTCGCATACTACTTCCCATAAGTCATATCCCAGGGCCTCAGAGGCCTGCGCATAGACATCTTTTACAAGATTTTGATAGTCACCCCAGCCTGTCATCATGCCGACCGACTGCGAACCCTGTCCAGGGAAAACAATTGCAATTTCAATCATAGATAAATGCGGATATTAAAAGAACTAAATGGTATCACAGGCTGTTGAGACGCTGTACAAGCCAGTTGCGATCAATGCAAAATAATGCATAATGACGCGTCTTTATATACAGGGTAAAAATATGCCAAAAGGCGACCATATTGAAATGCGAGGCACTGTAAAAGATACCTTGCCTAATACCATGTTTCGAGTTGAGCTGGAAAATGGCCATGTTGTTACGGCACATATTTCCGGTAAAATGCGCAAACACTATATTCGCATTTTAACCGGTGATACCGTCACCGTTGAACTAACACCCTACGACCTGTCCAAGGGCAGAATTACATTCCGCGACAGGTAAATATCTTACCTGTCGTATTCAGGCATCCACCGCTTCGGCATTAGTGGATCTAACATGACACACCAGCTTCTGGTCTTCGACATCGATCTTAACATGCCCACCGTCGGTCAGGTCACCGAATAATAGCTCGTCTGCAAGTACTCGTTTAATTTCGTCCTGGATCACTCTCGCCATCGGCCTTGCGCCCATTTTAACATCATAGCCTTTATCAGCCAGCCAGTGTCTGGCTTTGTCGGTGATAGACATACGCACTTTCTTGGCTTCTAACTGGGATTCCAGTTCGATGAGAAACTTGTCTACCACGTTTAGTATGACATTTTGATCAAGCGCTTCGAACTGAATCACCGCGTCCAGCCTGTTGCGGAATTCTGGGGTAAATATCTTTTTGATTGCCTCGCCGGTATCTTTGGTATGGTCTTGCAGGGTAAATCCCATCGAGGCTCGGCTCATCATTTCTGCACCTGCATTGGTAGTCATCACCAGGATGACATTTCGGAAATCGGCTTTTCTACCATTACTATCGGTTAATGTGCCGTGGTCCATTACCTGCAATAACAAATTAAACACATCGGGATGGGCCTTTTCTATTTCATCGAATAGCACGACGGAATAAGGGTGCTTATTGAGTTCCTCGGTAAGTAAACCACCCTGGTCATATCCAACGTATCCCGGGGGGGCGCCTATCAGTCTGGATACCGTATGCCTTTCCATATACTCAGACATATCAAAGCGAATCAGTTCGATTCCCATAATTTTCGCTATCTGCCGACATACTTCGGTCTTGCCAACCCCTGTAGGCCCGGCAAAAAGAAAAGAACCCACCGGCTTCATATCTCGACCCAGCCCGGAACGAGCCATCTTAATAGCAGCATCCAACGACTTGATAGCCTGGTCCTGGCCAAATACGACGCGTGACAGGTTTTTACCCAGGTTTTTTAACATCTCGAGATCTGAAGAATTGACTGTATTCGCAGGTATTCGCGCGATCCTGGCTACGATGTTTTCGATATCGTGGATACCGATGGTTTTTTTGCGCTGTTTGGCTGGCAGCAATCTGCGTTTTGCACCCGCCTCGTCGATGACGTCGATTGCCTTATCAGGCAAGTGGCGATCATT
>CBDUSZ010000158.1:0-8096 GCA_965370015.1 uncultured bacterium
GCGCGCGAGCGCGGTCGACGTCGCCCACTTGCAACGCACGCATCATGGGCACCGGGTAAATGCCGGGCGGTGCGAAAGCCTCAAGTTCATCGCCGGGAATCAGTACACCGGTAGTAGCCTGTCGATCTGTCCGCGAGTCGATATCGGTTTCGGACAATGCAGTAATCTGCCGGTGACCCGCTGCCAGATAAGCCTCACCCAAACCGGCCGCTCGCCCCCGCACAACCGATCCCGAGAAAATCCGCACCGCGCCATCGTGCAGCTCATCAGCCAACAACTCGCCAATCGATGCTCCCGGGGGTACCCGTAAGCTGCGCGGGTGTCGCACCGCGGTGCCTCCGATGGTAATCACTCGCTCCATCCAGGCGGTACCGCTAAGCATAAGATGACCGAGCGAAATTACCTCCTGATAGCCGATGTGCCAGACCTCCCCACCACCGAAACCGATTGGGCATAGCGCGTTGATATGTACGCCAGGCAAACCCGACGAGAGGCCTGCCGCGAATGGCACGCAGCGTACCTGCTCCGACTCGTTGACCGGTAGCGAGCATCCCGTTGTATGACAGACGTAGAGCGGTGCATCGCTGATACCTGCCAATGCATCCACACCGGCGCGAAACTCGGTGGCATATGCGTCGATTATCGGACCTGGTTCAGGCGCCAGCGGTTCACCATCTATCGCGGTCACGAAGAGCGCGGCAGGTTCGCCATCGGTATTGGGAATATTGTCAAAAGGTCTTGTACGCAACCTGGTCCATACGCCCGACTCCAGCAAAAAAGCCCGCAGAGACACCTTGTCTGGGGCTGCTGGTGGTGTATGCCGGGTGCTGCCAGGCGTTGCGTCAGTTTCAATTTGCAGAGATACCAGTTTACGTCTTGTGCCGCGTTCGATTTTGGCCACGCTGCCTGCCACGGGGGCGGTAAATACGATCGCCGGACGACGCGCATCGCGCATTAATGCGTCACCGGCTTTGATGCTGTCACCCTGTTTACACAGCAATTCGAAGTTGATGCCACGGTAATCTCTTGCCAACAGGGCAACGCGAGAGACTGACCTGACCTCGTTCAAACCGGGCTCGGGCGCCCTGTCTGTTGCCAGTTGCAATCTGGTTTTCGGCCTGATACGCATAAGTCACATTATGTTTCTTTATCTAAATCGCCAGTCGCACCCAGCTAACAATCTGCTGTGCGGTCATCGCGCCGGACTGGCGCTGGACCTCTTTACCGTCCTTAAACAAAATCATCGTTGGAATAGCGCGTATTGTGTATCGACCAGCGACCTCCTGTTCGAGCTCAGTATTTAACCTTATCAAACGTGCAAAGGGTTCAAGCTCTGCCGCCGCCTGCTCGAAGGCTGGCATCATCGCCTTGCAGGGACCACACCACGACGCCCAAAAATCCACCACCAGTGGGATGCCGTTATGGGCCAAATTTCGATCAAACCTCGTTCTGTTGAGATCGAGGGGTCTGCCTTCAAACATTTTCTTTTTGCACTTGCCGCAAACAGGGTGATCACCAAGTCGCCGCGAAGAAATTCGATTCACAGCCGCACAATGCGGACAAACAATATTGATTGACTCAGTCATGATTACGGCTCCCGTGTATATCCATGATTTTTATACGCTTACGTAATTCTTCTATTTCATTGAGAAGATCCAGTGCAAAGGCGACACCAGCCGGATTGAGTTCGAGGTCGCGTTGCAGGCGTAAAGCCCTTACCACACGTGGAAGCGTAGTGCCGCTAAAACTCCAGGGCGATTCATTTCTGGATCTTGGTTCTACGATTCCCTCGTCAATCAGGGCAATAATTACTTTCTGCTCGACCCGGCAGGCTCGACACAGGTCATCCAGTGTCATCTCCGACTGCTTGTCGAGGATAACGCCTTTTATAGTCACGTTAACGCCCCTTGAAATCATCGCCTACACTCCCATTCCGCTTCGAGGATTAAACCCTAGCTGCTTTTCCATGTGCTGATAAAGCTTGCGTGCCGACTCCGTTTCAGCGGCTGGTAAAACTACGCGTAGTGTGGCAATCAAATCTCCAGCGGGATTTCCAGGTATGCCACGGCCTTTTAAACGGAGCTTACGCCCAGCCTGAGAGCCCTGTGGAATATTTAGATTTACAGTTCCGCCTGGCGTCGGTATGTTAAATTTTGCACCGAGCACCGCCTCCCAGGGTGCAATCGGCAGATCCAGATGGACGTCTCGACCATCGACGCGGTATAAATCATGAGGCTGAAACTCGATTTGCAGATAAAGGTCCCCGCCTGGTGCGCCTCCGAGTCCTGAAACCCCCTGCCCTGCGAGTCTGATATGTTGACCCTCACGCACCCCTCGTGGAATTTTCAGGCTCAGGGTTCGTTCCCGCATACTGACCCTGCCATGGGCATCGAGTTGGGGCGCATGCAGGGATATTTCGCGTGTCGCACCGTTATAAGAGTCTTCCAGGGTAATGTAGATCCGAGCGTGATGATCCTGTCCCTGAGCGGGAGAATGAGTTTGAGATGCCGATGAATGCCCGCCAAAGCCGCCGTAACTCCGACCAAATATCGATTCAAAAAAATCACTATAACCCGGATCTGCTTCTTCAAATCCACCGCTAAATTCAAACCCGGCATCCCAGTCTGGCGGCGGTCTAAAGTCCTGGCCTTCTCGCCACTGGCTACCTAATTGATCATAAGCGGCACGTTTTTCTGCATCCTTTAGAACCTCGTAGGCTTCACCGACTTGCTTGAATTTTTCCTCAGCGTGCGGTTCCTTGCTGATATCGGGATGATATTTGCGAGCCAGCTTTCGATAGGCGCTTTTGATCTCAGCCTGTGTTGCGCCACGAGCCGTGCCTAATAGCTGGTAGTAATCCCTGTATTCCATAACCTGCCCAGGATTCATCATCGGTCACACCCAGAATACGGCTGTGCCCGATGATGATCTTTGATCTGGATCAACAGCGCTGCAAATAAACCCCCATTTAAGCTGATCTATTCCTGTTTCAGAATCCGCCCTTTTTCAAGCACCAGCAACTGATTTTCTGCAACCAGAATCCACGCTTCATCGCTCAAAGGAATACTGGCAATCAAGGTGAGTTTTTGCCGGGTATTCACGTTTGGTTTTACGTTCAGGCCAATACTAGGGTATCGAATTGTGATTCTGATCGCATCGCCTGGTGTGGTAGTGAAGACCAGGCGGATGTATGCCCTCGGCATGACTACGTCGGGATGCATAGGCGTACAGATGCTGACTATCGGAATACAGAAAATTGGCAGGCCCCATTGTAGCCAGTTGATCGCCAAATGATTTAACAATCAATGCTGAGCGCTTCCAGTCCAGTTTGTCCGCTTCATTGCTGAATGTTCCAATAACCGGCAAAATGCTAATTCGCCATCGGTATCACCGATCGGTAAAAAACGATTCGATGCCAGACACAGATCAAATATGCCCGGTACATTGCCATTAAAGGCAAAACTGTGCATTCGACCATTAAATTCCCGCATGAACGGATGTGTATTTCTGAGTTCTATGGAACCGGTCGTTGCCCGACGGATATGGGAAATTACCAACTGGCTTTCTATACCACACAGCCCCAGGAGTCTGGCAAGCTGGCTATTATTGGCCGGCCGCGGTTCGCGAAACACATAGGCATTGTTTTGTTCATAAAACACAGCCCCCCAATCATCGGGGTTGGCCAATCTGGCCCTGTGCATCAAACTCTGAAACGACATTTCGAGTGTCACAGGGTGCAACGAAGACACTCCCAATAGCTCGCACACGCTGACACCCCTTTTATCGATATTAACCTACAGAATTGATACTATAAAATCACATTAGATGCAATGATCTGACCCAGATCAACAAACCGCATAATCAGTTCACTTAATATTACCTTCACACACGAGCACTTCTAAAACAAACAACATTTACGGACGATGTTTATGGAAAATCTTTTGAATGGCGGCCCAACCGCAGATCTCAAGGCAATGAAATCTATCGTTTTGGTCGGTAACCACCTGCCCCGACTATGTGGTATTGCCACATTCACTACGCATCTGCTTGAGTCAATCACACTCAACGCGCCAGGCATAGATTGCTGGGCAATTGCGATGAACGACCAGCCTGATGGTTATACCTATCCGCCACAGGTACGGTTCGAAATCAATCAGGACCAACTCAAAGATTATAGTCTGGCAGCCGATCTGCTCAATCTCAATAATGTTGATCTGGTCTGTGTGCAGCATGAATACGGCATCTTCGGTGGCCAGCGGGGCAGCTTCATCATCGAATTATTGAGCGACCTGCAAATGCCGATCGTGACGACATTACACACGATACTGAAGGATCCGAGCGACAGGGAGCGGCATGTGATGATGCAACTCGCAAGGCTTTCTGATCGCCTGGTCGTGATGAGCGAGCGATCCGTCGAGTTTTTACGCGACATTTATGAGGTAGAGGCTGAGAAAATCATCCTCATTCCTCACGGTATTCCTGACGTCCCTCTGGTTGAATCTGCAACTTATAAAGGCAAGTTTCACGCTTCTGGAAAGAAAATTCTGCTTACCTTTGGTTTGCTTTCACCGGGTAAGGGCATCGAGACCGTGATCGATGCTCTGCCACAAATAATAAAAACCCACCCCGATGTCACTTACATGGTAGTCGGCGCCACCCATCCGCATCTGAAGGCAATTCAGGGGGAGGATTACAGGATTCATCTCCACCTGCTTGCGAAGGAACTCGGGGTTGAGGATCATGTGGTTTTTTACGAACACTTTGTAGCTGACGATGATCTGCTGGAGTTTATCGGTGCGGCCGATATTTATGTCACGCCTTATCTCAACGAAGAACAGATTATCTCCGGCGCGCTCGCTTATGCACTGGGCATGGGGAAAGCGGTGATATCCACACCTTACTGGCATGCCCAGGAGTTGCTGGCTGAAGGTCGAGGTATATTGTTTCCATTCGGCGATCACGTTCAACTCGCTACTGAGGTTGTCAACCTGCTGGATGACCCTGATAAATTGCGTAGTTTACAACACCAGGCTTATGATTATGGCCGGCAAATGATCTGGAGTCAGGTGGCTGAGCGTTATATCGAGGCCTTTGAGCAAGCCCGAAATAACCGCTTACGCAAGTGTGTGTCGGAACGCAAGCAGGGCTCTTTTGGGCTACGCCATCAGCCACTGCCTGAAATCAAGCTAGACCATTTGCTGCGTATGACAGACGGGGTAGGCATGTTGCAGCACTCCAAATTCACCGTACCCGACCGTAATCATGGTTATTGCGTGGACGATAATGCACGTGCGTTGATCGTAGCTGTCACAGCGCAGGACTTTAAACCACTGGATGTCTCACTGAATGAACTTGCTTCTGTTTACCTGAGTTTTATCGACCATGCTTTCAATCGTGACTGCGGGCTATTTCGTAATTTTATGTCCTACGAACGTTATTGGCTGGAGGAAATGGGTTCGGAGGATTCACATGGTCGCGCACTATGGGGTCTGGGCAAAGCAGTGGCACTAGGTCGACACGAAGGACAGGTCAGCCATGCCGATGATTTATTTCAACGTGCTTTACCCGCGGTCGAACACTTTACCTCGCCACGCGCGGTTGCTTTCGCCATCATAGGCATTCATGCCTTTTTGACTGGCAACCGTAAAAACAGTGAAGTCGAAGCCATGTGCCGGAAGCTTTCAGGCAAGCTGATGCAATGGTTCAGGAATGTTGCCAGCGAAAACTGGCCCTGGTGTGAAGAAACATTGAGTTATGACAATGCACGATTGCCACAGGCGCTGCTACTGTCAGGTCGATGGCTGGGAGATGACGAAATGTTACAAACCGCGCTGCGAGCGCTCACCTGGCTGAAGAAGATTCAACAGGATGAATCAGGTAGTTATTTCGCTGCCATCGGTAACCATGGCTGGTTTACCAGAGAGGGTGACAAGGCACAATTTGATCAGCAGCCTATTGAAGCCGTGGCGATGGTAGATGCCTGTGTCGAAGCTTTCAAATCCACCCGGGATGATGACTGGATCACCTTTGCCTACCAGTGTCTTAACTGGTACCAGGGTGATAACGAACTGCATATTTCACTTTATGATCACGCGACCGGCGGTTGCCGGGATGGGTTGCAGGCGCACAGCGTGAATGAAAATCAGGGGGCAGAATCGACTCTGTGCTGGCTCATGGCTTTACTTGCCATATACAAACACCGCGGCCATGGCGAGGTCGAGCAGTCCGGCAAAAATAACCTGGCGCGGGTATCGAGCAAAGTGCCTGACATGGCGTAGCGGCTTTACTTCGACTCTTGTAGCTTCTTGTTATAGTCCAGCCTGGCCATTAACTCCGGAAGGTTCAGTGTTGCAATGCCGCATCGCTGGTCGGCCGATGCATACGGGATGATCAGTTCGTCCTGAAAGATCATTGCGCCACAACTGTAAACCACGTTGGGTACATAGCCATCACGATCATGCTCATTCGGTACCAGAATCGGCTCGTCGATGCGGCTGATGACACGAGCCGGATCATCCAGATCCAGCAGCTCAATGCCCAGGCTATAGGTTCGCATCGGCCCGACACCATGGGTAATGACTAGCCAGCCTTCGGCTGTCTCTATGGGCGAGCCACCATTACCAATCTGATAAAATTCGTACGGAAATATTGGTTTCCGCATAATCCGGGCCTGTTTCCAAAAATGTACATTATCCGAGAACATGATGGCGTTGTTCTCTCCATCCTGACGCGACAACATGACGTACTTTCCGCCAATCTTTCTGGGGAACAGTGCCATACCTTTGCCATGCGCCTTTTTTCCATTCAAGGTATTGATCTTGAACGCGAAGAAATCCGTGGTCTCGATAAGTTGTGGCAAGATTGTTTCACCGTCGTAGGCTGTATAGGTGGCGTAATAGATCACCGTGCCGTCGTCTTCGACAAAACGCACGAAACGGGCATCCTCGATCCCTCCGCTCTCGGACTCCGACCTGGGAAACAGAACCCGTTCGGAAATCTGGTGATCCGGCCGAAATAAAATCTCATAATTGGATCGCGCCAGCCACATCGCTTTTTCGATGACATCTTTCTTATCACTTGCCCGGATTTTAGTACCGTTAATGTGCTCATCAATTTTTTCCCGCAACTCAGTGAAAGTGAATTGGTCCGCTAAATCGCTGAGCAACCATTTTGTTACCTTGTTACCGGCTCCCATGTCGCGAAGTTTTAAATCAAACAACTCCCGGTTGTAGCTTGAATCGGTATGGATCCTGGGTGTGCGTACATAGTTGCTCTGTGGGTCAAAATACAGGTCATTATTCTTATCGATAATTCCGCTACGAAACTCGATGGACGAGATATGACCTTCACCAATAGCCCGGAAGCTCATGATGAATCGGCAGGATTCTTCGGGATCCGTTTCCAGACTCGTAACCTGAACCATGGAAGGGTTGAACAGGGCTGCTGCCTCGACCGAGTATTCGGCGGTGAAATAAGATCCGATCAGAAGCTGCTGTTGTTCGGTTAGTTTGCTGCTATCAGGCACGTGGCCAACTACCCTTTTGAAATTTCGTTTCAGCGTCTCCCTGAAATAGCGGTGACGATGAGAAAAGTCGTGCAAAACAGATTCTAATAACTTGTTTGCCTGGTCCTCATTGAGGTTTAGCACCCGGTTAATAATGTTACGGATACGCTCTTCAGTAGGTGGGATATACGGACGTGTAATAACGCGATTGATATTCGCATCTAATACGATGGCCTTGCGCCGCGCCTGTGGTATCGGGGGGATAGAACTGGTTTCTGCCATGGGTATGTCCAAATATACTGAAGACTATCAATTAATGTTTGACAACAATAGCGGGGATTTGCATAAAAAAAACCATTTTTTCTCTCATCGGTTCACTTTTCAACCGCGGTTTTTCCACTCCGGCGCCGGGATTGTATTTTTCTATTATAGTTCGTTCGGTGAATCGTTATACTGTAGCGTGGAATTTAATTCCAGATCCATAATATCGATGCCCAACGATGGCAGGCAAGTGGATAATAGATGAAAATTGCGATGTTAAGTCCTTTATCCTGGCGCACGCCACCGCGGCATTACGGACCATGGGAAAACG
>CBDUSZ010000159.1:0-7991 GCA_965370015.1 uncultured bacterium
TCGCTTCAAACGTGCGCAGCCAGTTCAGATTGAGGTTTCGATTCATTCAATACCCATAAGTATTTTATGTTCATGGAGTATAATTATATCGTTATTCTTCGTCAAAACCCACTGGCATACTGTCAACAACTGATTTTTCAACAATATTGCCTCGTTTTCCTTACAACCTTGAGGCAGCAGTTTTGCAGGGGATAACATGACTATCGACACTTTCAGCGATTATTCGGATATGGATTTAAACCTGGTTGATCTCGTTCAGGGTGAAGGCGCAGCGTTTCTGCTGCGCGGCCAGCAGCATATAGAGCCGCATGGATGGTGTAGTTTCGATGGATTTATCCGGCCTGACGCGGGGACGACACTAAAAGCAGTAATGGCATCATATTTCGGGAACAAAAAGTGAACGACGCAGCCAGCAAAAAAAGCATACGATCCGGCGGACGCCGCCGCAGCAGTCGTGCGCGTGTGCGCCCACAAGCCGCGGCACCCGCGTTCATCCGGCGGAAGATACCGTATTACGAATATCTTGGCGAAGAGGGACTGGTCAAGCTGGAAGAGCAGGCCGACTGGATCATCCAGGAAATTGGCCTCGAATTCCGCGATGATCCTGGGGCGCTTGAGATCTGGAAGGCGGCCGGAGCTGATGTCAGGGGCACGCGGGTACGCCTCGATCGCGGCGTGGCGCGTGAACTTTGTCAGACAGCACCCACCGAATTCATCCAGCATTCGCGCAATCCCAACAGAAAGGTCCAAATCGGCGGCGACGCCCAGGTGTTTGCGCCGGTTTACTGTCCGCCGTTCGTGCGCGACCTTGAGGGCGGGCGGCGTTACGGCAGCTTTGAGGACTTCGAGAAGTTGGTGAAAATCGTCTCGCAACTACCGAGCCTGCATCACTCGGGGCTGGTGATCGTCGAGCCCTGTGATCTGCCCGTCTCCAAGCGTCACCTCGACATGATTTACGCGCACATAAAATACGGCGACAAGCCGCATCTGGGTTCGATCACCAGCAAGTCGGCCGCGCAGGATTCCATCGACATAGCCAGGATTCTGCACGGTGAAACTTTCATGGAACAAAACTGCGTCATCATGGGAAGCGTCAACACCAATTCGCCGCTGCTGATCGATCGCGTCGTCACCGAGGCGGCGCAGGTTTACTGCGGTGCCAACCAGGGTTTGGTGGCGGTGCCGTTCATTCTCAGCGGCGCGATGGGCCCGATTACCACGGCGGCATCGATCGCCCAGGCGCTGGCCGAGGCGATGATGGTCGGCGCCTTTACCCAGCTGGTGCGTCCCGGGGCGCCTTTTGTCATGGGCAGTTTCCTGTCGTCGATGAACCTGCGCACCGGTGCGCCCACTTTTGGAATGCCCGAGCCAGCCATTTCGAACCTGGTCATCGGTCAACTCGCGCGCCGACTTGGTGTGCCGCTGCATGGTGCCGGTGCGCTGACCGCATCCAAGCTGCCGGACGCCCAGGCCGCGTACGAGAGTACCGCCTCAATGCAGTCGACCGTACTCGGTGGCGCCAACCTAATATACCACGCGGCCGGTTGGCTCGAGGGGGGGATGTGCACCGGCTACGAAAAACTGGTCATGGATGCTGACCGCCTGGGTACCTACCAGGTGATGCTCGGCGGCTTGCCGCTCGATGATAACGCACTCGCGCGCGACGCCTACACCGAAGTCGGGCCGGGCGAGCACTTCCTCGGTTGCGCGCATACCATGGCGAATTATGAAACCGCCAATTATGATGCGCAGCTATCAGACAGCAACAATGTCGAGAAATGGGAAGAGGACGGTAGCAAGGACATGGTACAACGCGCCTTCGAGCGCTGGAACCAGATTCTGCGCGATTATGAATCGCCGCCGCTGGATCAGGCGAAAGACGAAGAATTAATGGCTTATATCGACCGACGTAAATCAGAGATACCGGATACCTGGTATTAAAAAAATTACTGTCCCATTATCTGGCAAGATGATTGCACGCGCAGAAAAGCAGGCCAGAACTTTGACCACATTTAAGAGGAAACCATTGAAATGAAATCACATGCTCGCGTTGTCGTTATCGGTGGAGGAATTATGGGGGTCAGCCTCCTTTATCACCTGACCAAAGAAGGCTGGTCGGATGTTGTCCTTGTTGAGAAAGGGGAGCTTACATCGGGGTCAACCTGGCATGCGGCTGCATTCATTCCACACTTTAGTGGAAGTCCCGGTATGGCCAAAATCCATCAGTACGCCTCTAAGATATACCAGGAATTAGAAGCTGAAACCGGGCAGGCTACGGGTTGGCACGGCTGTGGGACCATCCGGCTCGGATACAATCAGGATGAAATAGATTGGTACCGGCATGTTCAGGGAATGTTGCGTTCGCAGGGTACGGAATGCCATCTTATCGGGCCTGACGAGATCGCCAAACTTCATCCCTTGATGGATATTGATGGCGTAAAGATCGGAATTTACACGCCTGGCGATGGGCACACCGATCCTGCCGGCAGTACCAATGCATTGGCCATTGGTGCGCGTATGGGTGGTGCAGAAATCTACCTCCGTAACCGCGTCGTTGACATCAAGAAGCGATCTGATGGAAGCTGGGAGGTGATTACCGAGAATGGCACCATCATTGCCGAACACGTCGTTAATGCAGCAGGCTGTTTCGCTCCTCAAGTTGGCGCCATGGTCGGCGTCAAGGTGCCGATAGTCAGTATTCCGCACCATTACCTGGTGACTGAAAAACTTGACGAGGTCGTAGCGTTGGACAAAGAGACACCTACAATCCGCGATCCGCATGCGTCATGTTATTACCGAGAAGAACAACAGGGTCTCATAATTGGCCCTTACGAGAGGGAAGGTGCGGAAACTTGGGGGCTTAACGGCATTGATTGGTCGTTTGATACTGAGCTTCTGCCACCAAATTTGGATATTCTAATGCCCTGTCTTGAGGCTGCAGCTAAGCGTATTCCTGCGTTTGCCGATGCCGGTATCAAACGTGTCATTAACGGTCCGATCACCCATGTGCCGGACCTCGGTATTCTAATAGGGCCGGCCGCAGGGTTTCAGAATTTCTGGTTGTGCTGCGGATCGAGTGTCGGCATAACCCAGGGACCCGGCGCAGGTAAATACCTGGCGCAATGGATGGTTCATGGACAGGCGGAGATTGACGTAAGCGAAATGGACGCCAGACGATATGGGGATTGGGCCGTTGGCGATTATCTAGTAGAAAAATCACTGGATGGATACCAGCAAATGTTCCAGGTTCATCTTCCTGGTGAATATCGTGATGTAGGCCGACCGATTCGGACGACGCCAATTTATGACAAGCTCAAGTCTCGCGGCTGCAAGTTTGCTGAGAAGTTTGGTTGGGAAGTGCCGAACTGGTTTGCCCCGGAAGAAATGGACGAGCGTTATAGCTTTCGTCGTTCAAATTGGTTCGATACAGTGGCGGCAGAATGCAAAGCTGTTCGCGAGCGCGTAGGCATCATGGACAACTCATCGTTGGCAAAATTCGAAGTCAGCGGAACTGACGCCTACGCGTTTCTCGATTGGATTTTGTCCAATCGTTTACCCGAAAACGACGGTGATATAATCTTCGCTTATGCATTGACAGAACTTGGTGGGGTTGAGTGTGAGTTTACTGTCACACGGTGGGGTGAAAATCGCTATCACCTGCACTCTCCTGCTTTGTCGCAAATGCGAAGCCTGGATTGGCTGATCCGCTGTTCGCACAAATTCGATGATGTCACTATAAAGGATGTCACGGACGATTACATGGTTCTTGCGCTGGTGGGTCCACGTTCACGCGACGTGCTTGCCAAACTAACCGACGCAGAGGTTGAAAACGAAGCTTTCCCATGGCTGAGTGCGCGCGAAATAGAGATCGCGGGCGTTCCGACACGGGCGTACAGGGTATCCAACGTCGGCGAGCTTGGCTGGGAGCTTCATCATTCGATGAATCACATGGAATCGCTCTATGATGCGCTCCTGGATGCTGGCGAGGAGTTTGATATCGCTGATTACGGCCTTTATGCGGTTAATTCGTTACGCCTGGAACGGGCACACAAGGCCTGGGGGCGTGAGTTAATCTCGCCAGTCACGCCGATCGAAGCTGGGCTGGAACATCTTGTGAGCCTCGATAAGAGATTCATCGGCAGGAACATAGTTGAGATGCGTGCCGAAAATAGTAACGTGAAAAGATTGGTTTACCTCACTGTCGACGCAGAGGATGCTGACGCATTTGGCAATGAGCAGGTCTTTTCGAACAGCCGCGCAGTTGGCATCACTTCGAGCGGTGCCTACGGCCATACGGTAGGAAAGAGCATTGCCTTCGCCTATGTTGAGTCCGAATTTGCACTGGCAGGAACTGAGTTGGAAATTGAGATTTTGGGACGCCGTTGTGCTGCTCAAATAGTGGGCGAAGCACTATACGATCCTCAAAATATGCGGACACAGAGCTAGGATAATTGCGAACTTCAACTTGCCCCTTTTTGTTTTGCGGATTTTGCCAAGTTATCATGCGCAGATTGCATAGGAGCCTGTTCGTAGATGCTTTTACCCCTCGCGATTTCAAACTGAGGAAATGACCAATGAGTAACAACGCTTTACCTAAACCGTTTCGGATCGCGATACCGGATGAAACACTCGAGAACATTCGGGGCCGCGTTGCAAATTATCACTGGCATTATATGCCAGGCGACGGAGGGTGGGACTATGGTACAAATATGGATTACCTAAAGGAGCTTTGCACTTACTGGACAGAGCAATTCGACTGGCGCAAACAGGAGGAACTGCTCAATAAATTTCCCCAGTTCACTGTAAAGGTAGATGGAATTGACATTCACTTTATACACGAAAAAGGATCGGGTCCATCTCCTACACCTCTGCTTATCAGCCATGGCTGGCCCGGCTCGGTCGCAGAATTCCAGCATATCATAGAGCCCCTGGCCCATCCGGAACGGTTCGGTGGCCGTGAAGAAGATGCCTTCGATGTAATTGCCCCATCGCTGCCTGGTTTCGGATTTTCAGGTCGACCATCAAGGCCAATGGGACCGCGCGGAATGGCAAATATTTTTGCCAAACTGATGGTCGAAAACTTGGGTTATGAAAGCTATATCGCGCAAGGCGGAGACTGGGGTGGCACCATCACGAGCTGGCTTGGATACGAGCACGCGCCGGCTTGCAAAGCGATTCACATAAATGTGCTGTCCATGCGCCATCCAGACGGCCCGCAAGGGCCAGAAGAAGAGGCCTGGTCTGCCCAATTCGATCATGACCAAATAATGCAGGACGGGTACCGCACGATTCAAGCAACCAAGCCACAAACACTGAGCTATGCTATGAACGACAGCCCTGTCGGTGTTGCCGCCTGGATTATCGAGAAATTCAACGCTTGGTCAGATACAAAGGGCGACGACGTTGAAAGTGCGCACACCAAAGACGAGCTTTTAACCAATATTATGATTTATCTTGTGACCGGGACGTTCAACTCAGCAAGCTGGATTTATTACGGTCGGCGAGAAGAAGGCGGTCGCATCCTGTCGCCGGAAGGCAGACGTGTCGAAATACCAACGGGCTGTGCATTGTTTCCAAAGGAAATGCTGAGATGGGCACCTCGTAGCTACGTTAATAGGATTTACAATGTGACTCACTGGACCCCAATGCCGCGCGGCGGCCATTTTGGTGCAATGGAAGAACCACAATTGTTGATCGAAGATATTCGCGCTTTCGTCAGAACTTTGCGATAAATCGGATCAAAAGGGTCATATATGGACACGCACCGAAGGCCCGAGGGTCAGTTCTTCGGTTTCTGATCAAGAGATATCAACTAAAATTAAGACTCGGGGCCAAACCCTGACCTAACACTCCCCCACAATCAAAACCAACCTTAATTTTTGATACATCAGTAAATTTAGTTCATAGTGCCTGTATGTTAAAGAAAATAGGTTCCCTTAACAGCCTGCGCGTTTTCGAAGTTGCTGGCCGCAGGATGAGTTTCACCAGGGCTGCAGAGGAGCTGCATATCACTCAGAGTGCGATTAGCTATCAAATCCGTGAACTTGAATCTCGGCTGGGAATTAAGCTTTTCCACAGGGAAATCCGCAAAGTCACCCTGACCGCTGCCGGTGAACGACTGCATAAGGTGACACGGCATGCGTTGATGGATATCGATACCGAAATACAGGCCCTTACCAGTAACCAAAAGCCGACGACCCTGACTGTCGCGGTAAGCACTTATGTTGCGACACGGTGGTTATCGAAGCGACTAAACGGATTCCTGGACGCTTATCCTGATACGGTTTTGCAACTCCAACATGCCGTTAACGCGCCTGATTTCGAGGTCGGACTATACGATCTCGCAATCCGCTGGGGACAGGCACCCTGGCAAGGTGCTGCATCCCACGAACTACTCTCCATGGCGATGTTGCCTGTTTGTGCGCCTTCTCTGCTTGAGGGTAAAAACGGGCTCAGGCTACCGAATGACTTGCGCCACGCCACACTGCTCCACGATCAGGAGAATGTCGACTTATGGCCAGCCTGGCTAGAAAAGGCCAGGGTCTCTCGAAAGTCTATCGACATCGGCCGTACCATTGCTGATCCGGTAGTTCGAACTCAAGCTGCACTCGATGGCCAGGGTGTGATGCTCGCCGACGACTTTGTGGCCGACGAGCTCTCCCGCGGTGATCTCGTGGCGCCGTTCGACATTGCCCTCGAAGGTTATGGCTATCATATTTTGTGGGCCCAAAATGTTAAATTGAGCCAGACCGCGACAGATTTTTTCGACTGGGTTTTGGCTCAATTAGAGATCCCCTCAACCAATTAAATCCCTTGCCCCACCGGGACACCTGGCACCTGTTCGATAACTATCAGATGAATTAAATTTACTAATCCATAAAAAATTTGTTCGTTTGTATAGATAAACTATTGTGTGAGAGAGTGACTCATTACGTGCAATAGGAATATCGTTCCATGACAACCCATAAAGAACGCGTATTGATGGCTCTCAATCATGAGCAGCCTGATCGAGTGCCTATGGATCTTGGGGGCAGGCAGACGACCCTTTCGATTTTGGCCTACGAAAATTTGAAACAACATCTTGGCCTTGCCAATCTGTCGCCCAATGTGATGTCCCACATCTGGCAAACAAGTTATATCGATGACGTGATTCTTGAAAAGTTCGACATCGATACCCGCCACATCCGCCCCGCAAGTAAGGTCAACGAAGCTGTCGGCGAGCACCTGGCCATTGCTGAAAATAACGCCACGTTCGTCGATGAATGGGGAGTCACGAGGCAAATTGTAGGTGATTACGCCAATCTTATGGGACATCCGCTGCAAAAGGCTAGCCTGCAAGATCTCGATGCATTTCCCTGGCCTGACCCAGCCGATGACTATGATTTCAAAGGCACCCGTGAACCGGCACGAAAGCTGTATGAAGAAGGGGAATACGCATTGGTCGGATGCCTGGGTTCTCCCGGTAATATCTTCGAGCAGGCCTGGTATCTTCGCGGCCTTGCTGAATTTATGAAGGATCTCATCAAGAACAAGGATTTCGTTCACGCTTTAATGCGCAAGATTCTGGATATACGTAAGCGCAACGTCGAGTTGTATTTACGCGAGGTAGGAGAATTCATTGATGTCATTCAGCTGGCCGATGATCTGGCTGGCCAGGACAACTTGCTGATTTCGCCGAAAAGCTACAACGAACTGGTAAAGCCTTATCAGCTCGAATTATGCCAATACGTCAAAGGTCTGACCAAAGCGAAGATCTACTACCATAGCTGTGGGGCGATAGCACCGCTGCTTGATGAATTGATCGACAATGGCGTAGAGATATTGAATCCAGTCCAGGTTTCCGCCGCTAACATGGACACGCAGGCTCTCAAGCAAAGATATGGCAAGAATTTAAGTTTCTGGGGGGCGATCGATACCTTTGAAGCGTTGCCCAACGGGCGCGTAGAGGACGTCGAGGCGGAAATTAACAAGAGGGTGCATGATCTTGGCAC
>CBDUSZ010000160.1:0-7878 GCA_965370015.1 uncultured bacterium
CAACGGGTGCCGGCTACCGGTTATCATTCAATGACTGAAGCACGCAAGGATATTGCTTTATATTTGATCGATTACTACCACTGGCAGAGGCCTCATAGCGTAAATCACGAATTGGCTCCTGCCATTGCTGAAGAAAAACTTAATTTACCCTGCGGAATTAATTAACCACTGAAAAACCCGCCTGTCCTGGTCGCCAGAAACGCTTCCAACGGGATATCTTCCTGCTTTAAAAAACCACTGTTGGGCAAGGTTCCATCGCGCACCATTTCGATCACGGCCACCACGGAACCAGACGTTGTCCAGGCGATTGCGGTTTCTTGTCCACCGCCAATTTCGATCGGGCGATAGCCTTGCACGAACTCCTTGCGTTGCAGGTGTCCATCTATTTCGCCTTCGGATGACACATGAACGTAAACCACATCGTCTTCCACCGGTGGTTTGGCGTTAACCAAAATTTGCCCGGCGATGTCACGCTGTTCGCGCATTAGCAGTTCATGGAAGAAAAAATTCATTAAAGTCATGTGGCCGGGATAGCGCATGGTCTTGTAGTCGATGTTATCGACCTTGCCAAGATAAGTTTCACACATCGTGCCGAGGCCCCCGGATGTGGTAAATGCCTCCAGTTTGATACCATCTATATAAAGCGTTTCTAGCCATTCCATCGGTGAGACCCATTTGTGCACGCCCTCTTCGATTACTTCGCAATCGTTGAGGTATTCGTTGACCACACCTTCCGGGGACCAGTTGAACGCATAGCCCAACAATCCGGTGGGATGTTGCGGCAAGGCGCCGACGCGCATGCGGATGGAACGGCACTGGTCAAAAAGTGCGATTTGCGCGGCGCCGACGATGCCGACAAAACCCGGGGCGAGTCCACATTGCGGGGCCATCAGGCCTTTCGAGTTGGAACTCAATTCGATAATTGCCCTGGTCGTTGGCACGTCCTCGGTCAGGTCAAAATAGTGAATACCTGCCGCATGCGCCGCGGTCGCCACAGCAACATTCAAATGATAAGGCAAGCAGGACAATACCGCCTCAACCTGGGCAAGCTCGCTTAGCAGGGCCTCCGGCGAGGTAAGGTTGGTATTTTTAACCGTAAAGGGCAGTTTTTCACGGGGCGTGTGAACATCATAGCCAGTCACAACAAAGCCAGATTCGTGCAGCAACTTTGCCGCCAACTTTCCGACTTTACCGAGCCCGAGTACTGCAATTTTTTCAAACGACATGCTGAATATTCCCCTAAATCTGACAGCTACTTAGATATCGAATTTAATGCCCTGCGCCAGCGGCAGTTCACGTGAATAATTAATCGTATTGGTCTGACGACGCATATAACCTTTCCAGGCATCGGAGCCAGACTCGCGTCCGCCACCGGTGTCTTTTTCACCGCCAAAAGCACCACCTATTTCAGCGCCGGAGGGGCCGATATTGACGTTGGCGATACCGCAATCCGAACCGGTGGCGGAGAGGAACTCTTCGGTCTCGCGCAAATCGGTGGAAAATATGCACGATGACAACCCCTGCGGTACGCCGTTCTGAAGCGCGATCGCCGCATCAAGATCGAGATATTTCATCACGTAAAGAATTGGCGCGAATGTTTCATGCTTGACGATATCGGTTTGCCCTGGCATTTCGGCGATTGCCGGCGTGGCGTAATGCGCGGCGGTATACTCACTTTCCAGCGCCCGGCCGCCGCCATGTATCTGGCCGCCATCGGCCTTCACCTGCTCAAGTGCCCGTTCCATCCCAACGAAGGCGTCGCCATCGATCAACGGGCCGACAAGCGTGCCATCGGCCAGAGGATCGCCAATCGGCAAACCATCGTATGCGGATTTAAGCCGGGGGATGAGTTGATCATAAATATCTTCATGTACGATCAGGCGTCTGAGCGTGGTGCAACGCTGACCAGCCGTGCCGACCGCAGAAAACACGATGGCCCTTAACGCCATTTCCAGGTCGGCGGAAGGCGCGACGATCATCGCGTTGTTGCCGCCCAGCTCGAGAATGCAGCGGCCAAATCGTTCTGAGAGTTTTTGCCCGATCGCATGTCCCATGCGCGTGGAACCGGTGGCCGAGACAATTGCCACGTCGCGGCTGCTGGTCAGAACTTCACCGATGTCGCGTTCGCCAACGATGGTCTGGATCAACCCCTCGGGAGCGTCGCCGAATTTCTCCATCGCACGCGCACAGATTTTCTGCGTGGCCAATGCCGTCAACGGTGTTTTTTCCGATGGTTTCCAGATTACCGGGTCACCGCAAACGAGTGCCAGAGCGGTATTCCAGCACCAGGGGGCGACCGGAAAATTAAACGCGGTGATAATGCCGCAGAGGCCCAACGGGTGCCAGGTTTCACGCATACTGTGCCCGGGACGTTCGGACGCTATGGTCAATCCATAAAGCTGGCGCGACAGCCCGACGGCGAAATCACAGATGTCGATCATCTCCTGCACTTCGCCGAGGCCTTCCTGGTAGATCTTGCCGCATTCCAGTGTGACCAGACGACCCAGATTTTCCTTCTCTGCACGCAACTCTTCACCAATTAGACGCACCAGTTCGCCGCGCCGGGGTGCCGGGGTGTTGCGCCAGGATTTGAAGGCATCGACGCCCTTGCTGATCATAGCCTGAACATCATCTTCGCTGTGTTTTTGCAGGCGCGCGATCTCGCTCCCATCTACCGGGCTATGCACCGCGAGCGTCCCCCCGGAGAGTTCGGATGCGGTGAATCCAGCAGCTTCTAGAATATTCGAGTGAGACATCGGTGAGGGCTCCTTAAGCCATAATTTGGAACACATTTTGCCGCAATATAGATGTCAAAACAATTAGCCAATCTAGCCTTTTTTACGGTAAATATAGTGTATTTCACTATAATATATTACAAATCAACTAAACTCGGTTTCATGGATATTTCGCCCAAAGATGAACAACTAATCTCCCTGTTACGGGACAACGCGCGCCTATCCGTTTCAGAGATTGCACGGCGATTGTCGGTTTCGAGGACCGCTGCTCAGATGCGGCTGGAGAAACTCGAACGAAACGGTGTTATCGATGGTTATACGGTTCGATTATCCACAAGATTTTTAGAAGATCGGGTTAGTGCCCTGGTAATGATCAAATCACCACCAGGCAACCGACCCAGGGTCGAAAACGCCCTGTCGAAAATGCGCCAACTGACATCGCTTTATTCAATCAGCGGGGTTTTTGATCTGTATGCCATCGTATCGGCCCCATCGGTGGGCGAGTTAGATGCGGCCATCGACGCAATTGGTCGACTTGATGGTGTCGACGATACGATGTCCTCGGTTATTCTTGCGCCAAAAATCGACCGCTAACTGGCGTGGGCAAATTAATTACTGGTCGAATTCCTGTAACAAGGCCGCCTCGGGTTACGGTGGATGTTCATCCACATTGACATGAATTCGGCAAGCGCATAAAAAGGAATATAGCTTCAGGTATAAACCATGCATCCATGGGCTCTTGCGGGGGTCACCTTAATCCGCCGAGGAGTCTATGGAAATGTTTGATATTAATTTCTATGGTGGCTGGTTTCTACCTGCCGGGCATCTTAACTTGATCTGGCGCATGATATTTTTAATGTTTTTCGGTAGCATTGTTTGATAGAAATATTCTTCATTCCCGCGCAGGCAGGATGACGAATGAAAAAACCAGGAAAGGGTTCCGGCGCGTCGTTCGAAACGACGCTGCAATTTTTTGCAGGGGATGGCATTGATGATTTTTTATTGTGGCAATAAGCCCATTCAATTTGGATTATTGTTTTTTAGTCTTTGCGGATTTACCGCTCAGATTGGTGCCGCTCAAGCTGATACGCCTGAGCCAAAGGAATTGATTCGCGCGGCGATGGAACATTGGCGCGGGGTGACTTCTTATTCGAATATGACGATGACGGTGCATCGGCCTGACTGGCAGCGTTCTTTTTCCATGCTGGCCTGGACCCGGGGTGATAAGACATCGCTGGTGCGAGTAACTGAGCCGAAGCGCGATGCCGGTAATGGCACCTTGATTATTGATAACAATATGTGGAGCTATTCGCCGCAGATAAACCGTATTATCAGGATCCCCTCGTCGATGATGGCTCAAAGCTGGATGGGCAGTGACTTTTCCAACAAGGATATCAGTAAGTCGACCGATATTATTGATGAATATGACCATACCCTGGTTGCTAGCGAAGAAAGGGACGGCCACGTCTTTTATACAATTGAATCTATACCCCATGAAGAAGCTGCCGTGGTCTGGGGTAAGGAAGTTGTCACCATACGCGATGACTACGTGATGATGCGGCAGCAATTCTGGGATCAGGACGGCGTGCTGGTAAAGGAAATGAACGCACTGGAAGTCATGCAAATGGATGGTCGAGAAATTGCCACACGCATGCGCATGAACAAGGTCGAAACGCCCAACGAATGGACCGATATGCTGGTTAACAGCATCGATTTCGACGTCGATCTGGCGGACGGGCTTTTCACCCTGTCTAATTTAAGGAATCCGCGCCGGTGAAAAATGTCGCACTGCGACTGGCCTGGCGTAACCTGTGGCGTTACAAGCGTCGCACCTGGCTTACCATCGGTGCGATGGTTTTTTCAAACAGCCTGCTGGTGTTCAGCATCTCGCTGCAATTCGGCAGCTACGAGATGATGATCAACAATACCTTGCAGGCCTTTTCCGGGCATATCCAGGTTCAGCACGAGCGCTATCTGGATGACCCGAAGATGCGTTATGCATTGTCCAATATCACCGCCACCGCCGAGAATTTGCGCAATCAGCTAGGCTTACAAAATATCAGCGCGCGCGCCGCCGGTTTTGCCCTGGCCTCGAGCAATGACCGTTCTTATGGTTTACAGATTCTAGGCGTTGATCCGCAGTTCGAACCCCTGGTTTCGACCATTCCGGGATTACTTAAACAGGGTCGTTACCTGCAACGGAATAGCGCTGCGGAAATTGTCATCGGCTCGGTGTTGGCGCGTAATTTAAAAGTCGGCCTCGGCGACGAGATCACCTTTCTCGGCAGTGGTTTCGATGATTCGTTCGCGGCGGGGGTGGTCAGGGTAGTCGGTATATTTGAGACCGGCCTGGCGGAAATCGATCGTAGCATGGCGCAAATCAGCCTGTCTTATTTCCAGGCCGCCTTTGCGATGCAAAACAGGGGCCATAGTATTGCCCTGCGCGCTAACCATATCGACCAGGTCCCCGCGTTGCAGCGACAAATCCAGGCGTTGCTGGTGGGTCAGGAAAAGTTAGTCGTGCACGACTGGGAAGCATTGCAACCCGGCTTAAAACAAGCGATTCAGGCCGACATGACCAGTGCCTGGTTTATGTATATTGTGCTGATCGTGCTGGTGGCGTTTAGCGTACTCAATACGCAATTGATGTCGGTGTTAGAGCGCACGCGTGAATTCGGCACAATGATGGCCCTGGGTCTGAACCCGGCTAATTTAGCGCGCCTGGTGATGACTGAAACTTTCATCATGTCTTGCCTGGGCCTGGCACTTGGTGTGTTTATCGGTTTCCTCATTACCTGGTATTTGAGCATTGTCGGTTTTTCTTATCCCGGCATGGAAGACATGGCGGTGAAGTTTAATCTGCCCGATCGCATGTACCCCAGCGTTACATTCCTGTCACTGATGTTAGGGCCTGGCATTGTTGCTTTCGGCAGCCTGCTAGCAGCGATTTACCCTGCGTTGCGATTGTATTTCTTGCTACCCATCGAGGCGATGCGAGCAGCATGAACATTACCCACCTGCCCTTTAAGGCGATGTTGACCCTGTCGTGGCGCAACCTGTGGCGCAATCATCGACGTACGCTGATTATGCTGGCGGCAATATCGGTCGGTGTCTGGGCGATGATTTTCATGACTGCGCTGATGCGTGGCATGGTCGACGATATGCTGCACCAGGGTATTCGTAATTTGCCCGGGCATATTCAGATTCATCATCCCGACTTTGGCGATGACCCGAGCGTGGTGAACAGCATCGCGTCACCAGGTGGTGAGTTACTGCGTGCTCTCAATCACCCGGCTACCAGACAATGGACGGCACGCGTCAAGGTACCCGCGGTTATTGCCAGTGAACGCGAAAGTCGTGGGGTTAAGTTGCTCGGCGTCGAACCCGAGGCAGAAAATCTTATCAGCGGAATTGGAAAGCAAATAATCCAGGGTCGCTTTTTAAACACGATTGATGACAACGGCCTTGTCATCGGCGCGAAACTCGCGCAGCGCCTCGAAACCCGACTGGGTAAACGCGTGGTAATCATGAGCCAGGACCCGGACAATAATATTGCCGACCGCGGTTTTAGAATCGTCGGGATTTATAAGGCCAGGCTGCCCGCTGTCGAAGAAATCAATGTTTATGCAGCCCGCAACACATTACAGAAATTGCTCAGGCTGGGTGATCGTGTTTCAGAAATCGTGATCATCGGTGACGACTTTCGCGACGTGGAAACCCTGTATCAAAATATCAAAGCGGCAACCCCGGAAACCCTCGAGGTCAGGACCTGGTACGAGTTAGACAGATACCTGGGCTCAATGCTTAACATGATGGACGGCTTTGTGCTGGTGTGGATCATCATCATTTTTCTGGCGCTATCGTTCGGACTGGCGAATACACTGGCAATGGCGGTATTTGAACGTACCCGGGAAATCGGATTGATCCAGGCTCTGGGTATGCGCCCGGGGGTAATCGTTTATCAGATTTTACTCGAATCGCTGTTATTGCTATTAATCGGTTTATCGATCGGCAACCTGCTCGCGGTGGTGACGATTCTTCCGCTGGAGTCGGGGATCGACGTTTCCGCTGTCGCCGAGGGGATGGCGATGATGGGCGCCAGCAGCATACTTTATCCTAAGCTCACATTCGACGATATTATTATCGCCAATGTGGTAGTGATTGTACTCGGCAGCCTGACCAGTATTTTACCGGCCTGGCGCGCGGCGAAATTGAGCCCGGTGCAAGCCATTAATACAACCTAGCAATATGGACTAAACCATGAGTTCGATACGCTGTAAGCAGCTGTGTAAAACATTCAGGCAAGGTGGCGAAATCATCACCGGGCTCGATCATGTTGACATTACCATCGAGGAAGGCGAATTTGTTTGCCTGTCGGGTCCCTCGGGTTCGGGTAAAACCACACTGCTGAATGCCATCGGCGGGCTCGACACGCCCGACAGCGGTGAAATCCACATGAACGGTATCCGCATCGACCAGCTCGCCAAGGGACCTCTCGCCGATATGCGCCTGCACAATATCGGCTTTGTATTTCAGGCCTACAACTTAATACCAGTTCTCAGCGCACAGGAAAACGTCGAGTTTGTGATGCAGGTACAGGGTGTCGCGGCTCGCCAGCGAGCACAAAAAGCTGTCGAAATACTAAAAGAGGTCGGCCTCGAAGGCATGCAAGACCGCAGACCGGCGCAACTCTCGGGCGGTCAACAGCAACGCGTTGCCGTGGCCAGGGCGATCGTCTCCAAACCCAAACTGGTATTAGCCGATGAACCAACGGCAAACCTGGATAGTGTCGCTTCCGCGCAGTTGATGGGGTTGTTTGCACAACTCAATCAGCACTATGAAATTACTTTCATTATCGCCACCCACGACAAACGCATCATGGCTTACGCGAAACGTCTGATTAAAATGCGCGATGGCAAGATTATTGGTGATGAGAAGCAGGCGCCAGTGATGGCTGAACTAGATTCCGGGTCCGGGCCTGTGCCGGGCTCGATCCAGTATCCGGAATGATGCCCCCTCCCTCGTCATTCCGGCCCACGAGCCGGAATCCATTACAACTAGCCTGGATAACAATGGGCAAAGGTTGCTCCCAGCAACCCTATTGCATTTCCACCGTCCCTGGCGGTCATCCCGGATCGAGCCC
>CBDUSZ010000161.1:0-7854 GCA_965370015.1 uncultured bacterium
TACAAACGCCTACCGTAATGCCTTCGGCAAAGAAAACACTACATCCTCACTAAAACCTAGTGAGGATACATTTAATACCCCGTTCTCCCGTAAAAATTCGATAACATTCTGCACCAGCAACTCAGGTGCAGAAGCCCCTGCGGTAACACCGATGCAGGTTTTGGCATTTAGCCATTCCAGCTGAATATCGTCGGCATTGTCGATCAGATAACCTTCGATATTTTTATTTTCGGCAATTTCGCGCAGGCGGTTGGAATTCGAACTGTTTTTGGAGCCAACTACTAATATCAGGTCGCATTGTTCGACTAGTTGCTTTACTGCATCCTGGCGATTCTGCGTGGCGTAGCAAATATCGTCCTTTTTGGGTCCCTGTATGTGTGGGAAATACTGGTATAGAGTCTCTATGACCACCGCGGTATCGTCTTTTGACAGTGTGGTCTGGGTGACAAAACGAACTTTCTGCGGGTTCCTGATTTTGATTTTCCTGACATCGTCCGCTGATTCAACCAGATAAATGTCACCACCCTGTGATTTATCGTATTGGCCCATTGTACCTTCGACTTCGGGATGGCCTTTGTGGCCGATGAGAATGGTTTCGATGCCTTTACTACCATAACGACTGACTTCCATGTGTACCTTGGTAACCAACGGGCAGGTGGCGTCGAATACATTCAGTCCACGCTGCCTGGCTTCTTTTTGTACTGCCCTGGATACGCCGTGCGCGCTGAAAATTACGTAGCTGCCGTCTGGAATCTGATCGAGTTCGTCAACAAATATGGCTCCCTTTTGCTTTAGGTCATTGACCACGTAACGATTGTGCACCACTTCGTGACGAACGTAAATTGGTGCGCCAAATAATTGAATCGCACGTTCGACGATTTCAATCGCGCGATCGACGCCGGCGCAAAATCCACGTGGGTTAGCGAGCATTACCTGCATCAATTTAATTCTCTATTGGAGTCGACATTGACCACATCAATGATTTTAACCCTATAGCGGACGGTTTGGCCAGCGAGTGGATGGTTTAGGTCGGCCCTCACTTCTTCGTCATTAAACGCGAGAATGGTGCCCGGCAATGTATCGCCTCCTGGTGTTGAGAACTCGATGATCAAGCCTTCCTGTAGCTCGATGTCGGGATCAAATTCTGCTCTCGGGAAAGATCGCAACAAGGTTTCGTCTGGAAATCCGAATGCGAGTTCAGGGCCGATATCGACGGTTTGTTCATCGTTGGGCTGCAATCCAAGTAGCGCGAGTTCGAGACCCCTGGCGAGTTCGTCGCTTCCGAGCCTAATGGTTATCGGCTCCTGGTCAAAATTGTCTTCCAGTACGGTGTCGTCGGTCAGACCAAGCCGATAGTGCAGGGTAACCAGGCTGTTGTGATTGATTTCGGACATAGCGGTTAACTTTGCTTGGCAGCAGGATTGTCTGAATCGATAAAACTACTTAGTATCAATATGGTCGCGCCCACACTGATTGCCGCATCGGCTATATTAAATGCAGGCCAGGGATAGCTGCCAAGCCAGACCTGGATGTAGTCGATGACATAGCCCAGGTAGATGCGATCGATCAAATTTCCGAGGGCGCCGCCGAGTATCAGGCAAAGCGAAATGGCAGTCATTTTTTCGTGTTTTGGAACCCGTTTGATCCAGAATAAAATGACCCCGCTGATGACAATGGTCATAATCGTGAAAAACCAGCGCTGCCAGCCACCGGCCTCGGCAAGAAAACTAAATGCGGCTCCTTTGTTGAAAGTTAGATACCAATCGAAACCGGGTATTACTTCAACAAGCTGGTGAAAGGGTAACAATGCCAGGGCAATTTGTTTGGTGATCTGATCGAGCACGATCACCAACAGGCTAATCCATAACAATCGTAATGAAGAATTAGGCATACAGGCGTTGTTCGCCATCACCATCGACATTGTCGATGCAGCGCCCGCATAATTCTGGATGATCGTGATGGCTGCCAACCTCCGGTCGATGATGCCAGCAGCGTACACACTTGGCATGTTTGCTCGCGATTGCCTGGATCACAATTTCATGCTCAGCGCCCAGTTTGACTGGTTCAACATCCTTTAAATCGGCAAGCGGGGCTAAAAATGCATCGGAGGTAATCAGTACAAAACGCAATTCGTCGCTGATTTCCTGCAACTCGTTTAGCAAAGCCTGGTCGGCATAGATTGTTACTTCGGCATCGAGACCAGAACCGATACTACCTTCCTGGCGCAGGACTTCGAGGGCCCTGGTCACTTCCGCGCGCACCAGTTCGAGCAAATCCCACACTTCCGGCTTAATCGTGCGGCTCTGGTAAGTAAACAGTCCCTGGTACCACTCGGAAATAAATACGCCGAGATCCTCGCGCTTGCCGGGCATGTTTTCCCATACCTCGTCGGCAGTAAAGCTTAAAATTGGCGTAATCCAGCGCGTCATCGCTTCGAGCACGTGAAACATTGCGGTCTGGCAGGAACGCCGCGCCAGGGAATCGCTCTGGGTGGTATATTGCCGATCTTTGATCACGTCGAGGTAAAAGCCACCTAGCGTTTCAGAACAGAAATTGTGAATTTTCTGCACCGCGATGTGGAACTGATAATTGTCGTAGAGTTGCTGTAGATCATTTTGCAAGTCCAGAGTCCGGGCGATGATCCAGCGATCCAGTGTGAGTAATTCAGACGCTTCAACCAAGTCGTGGTCGGGATTGAAACCATTGGTATTGGCCAATAAAAATCGTAGTGTATTGCGAATACGACGATAAACATCAGCGGTGCGTTTTAAAATCTCATCGGAAATCGACATTTCTCCCGAATAGTCGGTTGAGGCCACCCACAGACGTAGAATATCGGCACCGAGCGTATTCGTAATCTTGATCGGTGCAATCACATTGCCAACCGATTTCGACATTTTCATTCCCTTCGAATCAACCGTGAATCCATGCGTCAATACCTGCCGGTAAGGTGCCTGCTTATGCATCGCGCAGGAGGACAGTAACGACGAGTGGAACCAGCCACGATGTTGATCGGAACCTTCGAGATACATGTCAGCGGGGAAGCTAAGGCGTTTGTCGTGTTGCAGGACACTGTAATGTGTGGTGCCCGAATCGAACCAGACATCCAGCGTATCGGTCACCTTGGTGTAATATTGCGCCTCGTCGCCAAGCAAGTCTTCAGCAGTCATAGTAAACCAGGCCTGAATTCCCTCCTGTTCGATACGCAGCGCAACCTGTTCGAATAATTCTGCGGTTTTAGGGTGTAATTCCTGAGACTCCTTATTCACGAAGAGCGTAATCGGCACTCCCCAGAAACGCTGGCGTGAGATACACCAGTCGGGTCGTTTTTCGATCATGCTTTCGATACGTGCCTGCCCCCAGGCCGGCACCCATTTTACTTTTTTGATTTCCTTCATCGCCAGGTCGCGCAGGCCAGCCTGTTCCATGCTGATGAACCATTGCGGCGTGGCGCGAAAAATAATCGGTGTTTTATGGCGCCAGCAGTGCGGGTAACTATGCAGGAACTTTTCCTCGTGCTGCAGGGTAGCCTTTTGCTTTAATACCTCGATGATGTGGGCATTTGCGTTAAACACATGTTCACCGGCAAAATACTCGGTGTTTTCCAGGAAGCAACCATTGTCGCCGACTGGATTATAGATATCGAGTCCGTACTTCTTGCCGATAATGAAGTCATCCAGGCCGTGACCGGGCGCGGTATGAACCGCCCCGGTGCCAGCTTCGAGCGTGACATGGTCACCGATTACGACGAGGGACTCGCGATCGTAAATCGGATGTCTCAAACGTTGATTTTCGAGCAGGGCTCCCTTGCCGTAGGCAATCACCGCATAATTCTCAATGCCGTAGCGCGCCATTGAATCCTTCATCAAGTCCTCGGCGAGCAGTAGACGTTGTTTGCCATTTGGGCCATCGGCCTGGACCACTACATATTCGTAGTTAGGGTTGAGCGCGACCGCCAGGTTGGCCGGGATGGTCCAGGGGGTGGTGGTCCAGATGAGTACCGACAACGGGCCTTCACCGGGATGGCCGGGTGCTATGTGCAAGGCGTTTATGAATGCTTTTTCGTCGATGACAGGAAATTTGACATCGATAGCCGGCGAGTTTTTATCCTTGTAGTCGACCTCGGCTTCGGCCAGCGCCGATGCGCAATCGGTACACCAGTGCACCGGCTTGTCGCCCCTGTGCAGATGTCCATTGGCAATAACTTTGCCGAGAGAGCGAACGATATTGGCTTCGGTATCGTATTTCATCGTCAGATACGGGTCATCCCAGTCGCCAAATACGCCGAGGCGGATAAAATCGATCTTTTGTTTTTCGATTTGCCTGTGCGCGTAATCGCGGCAAGCCTGGCGGAATTCGTCGGCTCCAACCTTGACCCCGGCCTTACCAATTTTTTTCTCCACCTGATGTTCGATGGGCAGACCGTGGCAATCCCAGCCTGGTACATAGGGTGCGTCTTCGCCGTTTAAGGTGCGCGACTTGATGATCATATCTTTGAGGATTTTATTTACCGCGTGGCCGATATGTATGTCACCGTTAGCGTAGGGGGGGCCGTCGTGCAGAATGTAGGTTTTCCTGCCGTGGCGCGCTCGCCGAATTTTTTCATAGAGATTATTATCCTGCCACTTTTGCAGGCGTTCCGGTTCCCGATTGGCGAGATTGCCACGCATCGGAAAACTGCTATCAGGGAGGTTTAGGGTGGGTTTGTAATCGGTCACAAAATTTCCAGTTAACGGTTTATTTCAGTTGGTTAAAATACTGCCTGGCTATAACAGTGTCTTTCTCGATATGGAATTTTAATTCCTGCAATGAGTCAAATTTTTCTTCGTCGCGAATCTTATGTAAAAATTCAACATCGACGCAGTATCCATACACATCCTGATCAAAATTAAGAATATAAACTTCGAGAATAGTATCTACGCCATTGACGGTAGGCCGTGTGCCAATACTGGCGACGCCCTGTAGCACGCGATTATCTATGCCTTTTACCGATACCGCAAATATTCCTTTAACAATCAGAGTTTTGTCGCCCATTTTGATATTAATCGTCGGAAATCCCAGCTCGCGACCGAGTTTTCGTCCGTGACAGACCTTTCCGGACAGGGTGTAAGGTCGGCCCAGTAGCCTGGCTGTCTGCTCGAAATCGTTGTTCTGGATACATTCACGAATGCGCGTGCTACTGACGCGGTGGCCCTCGATTAACAAGGTGTCACTGCGTTCAATTGCAAACCCGTATTGCGCCCCACAATTTTGCAGAAACTCGAAATCACCACTGCGATTCTTGCCAAAGCGAAAATCGTCGCCTATCACCAGATGCCGGGTGTTCAAGCGCTCGACGAGGATATTTTTTACAAAGTCCTGCGCGTAAAGTTGTGCCAGATCGTAATTAAAATTGAGGCATAATAAATTATCGATTTGCTTCGATTTCAGGTATGCCAGTTTTTCGCGAAATCTTGAGAGTCGCTTTGGCGCCTTGTCAGGGGCCAAAAATTCGATTGGCTGTGGCTCGAAAATAATGACTGTACTCGGCAGGTTACGATGCATCGCTACTGTATGCAGTTGTTCCAGCACATGCTGATGACCCAAATGAATACCGTCAAAATTGCCAATCGTTACCACGCTGGCGGGAATTGGCTGGGTCAGGTTATGTAGTCCACGGATGAGTCGCATATAGATAGACAAGGGTCAGTTTCAGTTCGCGAACTGGTCGCGGCGCAACCCCATTATCCAAAGCATTATGGTGTAACACAAGATTCCCGGCAGGATTAACAAGGTGAGCTGATAAACTCGCTCGAACCATCGCCATTGGGCCCAGGAATCCAGCGGTGGCGATAGCCACAAAATAACCAGTGACATTGCGCAACAGGCGAGCAGAATTTTTAATATTGGCAGGGCAAAGGTTTCGAAGTTTTCAAATATCGACTCCTTTTTAAGTGTTAGAGCCAGCATCGCGGCATTAAAGTATGCCGATGCCGTGGTGGCCAGCGCGAGACCGACATGTGGGGCAATGAAATCGTAATTCAGCATCAGCAGGACGAAAATAAGGTTCAGTAGCATATTCAAAATCATTGCCTGAATGCCGATGCGTACCGGTGTTTTGGTGTCCTGGCGCGCATAAAAACCGCTAGCGAGTATTTTAATCAAGATAAAGGCCGGCAAACCAAGGCTGTAGGCCATCAGACTGTAGGCGGCCATCATCGAATCATTGTGTTGAAATGCGCCGTATTCGAACAGGGTGGCAAGAATCGGCTGCGACAGCAAAAACAGGCCGATAGTTGCCGGAATAGCGATCAGTAAAGCGAGTTTTACCGCCCATTGCAGGGTTTCATTAAAGTGCCTGGCGCCTTTTTTATAATGCGCCTCCGAGAGATTGGGCAATACCACTGTAGCCAGTGCGATGCCAAAAACCCCGAGCGGAAATTCAAGCAGGCGATCAGAGAAGTACAGCCAGGTGACGCTTCCGGAAATCAGAAAAGAGGCGATAAAGGTATCAAACAGCAGGTTAATTTGGGCCACCGAAGAGCCAAACAGGGCCGGCACCATTAACTTGATTATTTTTTGTACCCCCTCGTGACGCCATCCCCAGACCGGTCTGGGTAACAGGCCTTCGCGATAAAGGAATGGTAACTGGAATAATAACTGTACGATTCCGGCGAGTAATACACCCCAGGCGAGCGCGGTAATGGGTAATTCCAGATGGGGGCTTAGCCATATAGCACAGCCGATCATGCTCAGGTTGAGTAGCACCGGAGTGAATGCCGGGACTGCAAAATGCTTCCAGGTGTTGAGTATTCCCCCGGCCATGGCGGTCATCGAAATTAGAAAAATATACGGAAAGGTAATGCGTAGCATATCGGCCGTTAGATTAAATTTTTCCGGCTGGTCGATAAAACCCGCGGCAAAAATGCTAATCAATAGTGGCGAGGCGAGTACCCCGCCCAGCGCCAGGATGAGTAATATCGAACCCAGTGTTCCGGCAACCCGATTGATTAAATCACGCGTTTGAACCAGGTCATATTGATTACGGTATTCGGTGAGAACCGGCACGAAAGCGAGTGAAAATGCACCTTCAGCAAACAGGCGTCGCAAAAAGTTGGGAATTTTGAAGGCAACGAAAAATGCGTCAGTAGAGTCGCCCGCGTCAAAAAATCGCGCGATGACGATGTCACGCGCGAGTCCGAATACGCGTGACAGGAAAGTCATCGCTCCGACTGACAAGGTGGCTTTGATCAAGGTAGACACGTAAGTTTGATTGCTATTGCCGTAAAAGCGCAGAATTTTAGCACTTAAGCTTAGGATATATCAGCTATTTTGGGTTGACAGGGCCTCGTACAGTAAAGATAATGCGCGCCTGATTTTTAAAGCCTTATCTGGGAGAAACCCTTGGCGAATTCACCATCAGCTAGAAAACGTGCTTCTCAAGCCGAACAACGCCGCCAGTGCAACGCCAGCCGCCGTTCGATGATGCGAACCTACCTCAAAGCAACGGTTGCTGCGATCGCATCCGCTGATAAATCTGCCGCCGAGGCTGCCTTCAAAAAAGTAGTGCCGATTCTCGATAGCGCCACTGGTTATGGCATCATTACCAGGAACAAGGCTGCGCGGCACAAGAGCCGCATGAATGCACAGATCAAAGCGCTGTAGACATTTGACAACAGTTTAATAAAAGGCCGGTATAACCGGCCTTTTTTGTGGCTGTAGGAAAATGCGTGAGGTGGCTTAGGTGTCGCGCAGATGAAATTTTATTGCCCCTGCAACCCAATGCCGTTAAGTTAAGCCCGATGCATTAAGATATGGTAAAATATCGGTCATGAATAACCCAATAATCTGGAGCCAAATGTGAACGAAACCACC
>CBDUSZ010000162.1:0-7848 GCA_965370015.1 uncultured bacterium
GTCTCCTCGATCGGAACCGTAGGATCCATCCGATGCAGGTAATACAAATCGATATAATCAACGCCAAGACGCGACAGCGATTTCTCACAGGCCTCAAATACATATTCGGGTTTACCGTTTACCTTGCGCGTGCCATCTGGCAAACGCATATTGCCAAATTTACTGGCCAGTATGACCTGGTCACGAATGCCCTGAAGTGCCTTACCTACGAATTCCTCGTTCTTGCCCCCAGCGTACATATCGGCAGTATCGATCATCGTGATGCCCGCATCTACCGCGGCTCTTACGGTCGCGATGGCTTCATCGGGGTCGGGTGTTGCGTAGATCGGCGTCATACCCATACAGCCCAGCCCCAGGGCCGATACCATGGGTCCATCCTTACCTAATTGACGTGTTTGCATTACCTGCCTCCCAGACTTAATGTCCACTTTATATTCGATGCCAGAGTCAACTCCGGCGATAAAACCTGTTTATTCTCCTCGATAGTTACGCGTGTGGTCGATACTCGATAACTTCAACACCACGATTGCGGTCTAGTAAATATACCAGCCCGCGTTCATCAACATCGACATCGTTGCTCTGTGGACTGGGCTCCCCTGCGGAAGGGGTTGGTATATAAAAACCAGATTCCTGCGGTTGGGCTGGATCGCTGATATCGACGATGCGCAGACCACCGGCAAACCAGGCGCAGTACACCAGATGATCATCAATATGTTCCTGAAACTGATGCACACCGAAACGACCGGGTGAGCGCGACCAGGGTGAGTCCATTTCACTCACGTGAAAAGTTGACAGGGGCGTGATTGTATCGAGATCAGTAACATCGAATAACCACAACCCTGCATGTGGTTGCCCGTGACGATGCGCGTGTTCCTCATCGGCTACCACCGCTATGCGCCGACCATCAAAGCGTGGTGTGGCCGGTAAAATTGTATGTGTCGGCTCCACTACCCAGGGATGGTAGGTATGAGAGGCACGGGTACGTGGTTGAGTAATATCGCTGATATCGATCACTCGAAAACCCGCGTGCCATACCGATGCCCACAATTCATCGCCTACCCTCAGTGCATGATGCAGACGATGGCTATAACCTTCCCAGGTCGGTGTCTCACCACCCGCAAGGTGCTGTCCGGGCATCCACCAGCGCGATACTTCCTGTGGTTTTTCGGGATTAGCGAGGTCATATATAACCAGAATATTTCCTATGAAACCGGGCATTTCAGTCGATATATAGGCATAACGTTCGTCCATATCGAAACGATGAACACCAAAGCCGTGCGTTCTCTGGTGGCAAAGTAAACGCGGATTGGCCTTGTCGCTAATATCCCAGATTTTGAATCCACCCTCGTCGTAGCCTCGTTCCAGTGCTGCTTCAATATCAGCCAACTGCTCAAGATCGATGCCAAGAAAACTGGCCAGTTCAGATGGCTCCGGCGCGTGCCCGAGAGAGACCGTCAATGCCTTGCGTGAATCGATAACTCGTTGTGTCTCCCGTCGCAGAAAATGACGACGATCCTGCTCGACATTGGTAATCATGATATCGCCACAAACACGCACCTTGTGCGTATGCGACCAGGGACTGGGTTCGAGACGGGCCATCACGCGTGGTTTCCGTGGATCCGATATATCGACGATGCTAGTGCCATGTGGGGGCTTCATATGGCCGATATAGGCATAGCCATCTTGCACCACAATCTGACCACCACCCTCAATATCCAGATGTGACAGGCTTTGTGTATTGTGACTAAGAGTGTCGCTCATTGATTCAGTCCGGATTGGTCGGCATATTTTTCGATTTCGACTGCTTAAAAAATCGTTTCAGCCCAGGTGCAACCAGTGATAACAGGAGCAATAGCCATAAAACATTACCGATGTTCGAGGAAAACAATACGCCAAGATCTCCCTGTGATATGCGTAGCGCGCGCAGAAAATAATTTTCCAGCAAGGGGCCAAGAATGACACCAATCAGTATTGCTGCTACGTGGTAACCCGTGCGTCGGGCGATATAACCGATGATACCGAAGATAATCGCTACCCCCATGTCAAACACATAGGCGCGTGGCACAAAAGACCCCACCAGGGTGAAGGCAATCAGAATCGGTGCCATGTACACCGTGGGTACGACCATGACGTGAGAAAAATAACGCGTCAGTGGCAAAATCATAAAACCAAGTAACACGTAGGTCACTAACATTGCGGTAAAGGAACCGTAGGCAATCATCGGTTCGGTGTCGAACAGATCCGGACCGAAATTAACACCATGATATTCCAGTACCACAGCCATAATCGCCGCGGTGGCACCGCCAGGCACGCCGATAATCAATAGTGGAATCAGTGTGCCCGATGTGACGCCATTGTTGGCGGACTCGGGCGCAATCAACCCCGGTATATGACCAGTGCCATATAGCTCGGGTGTTTTAGACATTAATCGCGACTGCTGATAGGCGACGAATGACGCGATAGCGGCACCAGCACCTGGAATAACACCTATTACCAGCCCGAGTAGACTGGTCCAGATAACTTCCTTCCAGTGTATTAAGGTATCTCGAATGCCTTCGAAGGTGGGGCCCCAACCGGCCTCCTGCTGGTCGATCTCACCCTCTTTTGACAATATCGTACTGCGCTCTATCACCACAAAAGCTTCAGAAATCGCGAACAAACCTACCAGTGCAGGAATCAGTGGCACCTTGTCATACAGTTCCAGAAAGCCAAACGACCCGCGCGGAGCCTCGTAGACCACATCGGCGCCGATATAGCCAATCATTAATCCAAAAAATCCAGCGATCAGACCCTTTATCTTATCTTCGGCGGAAATTGTCGCGATCAGCGAAATGCCAAACAACATCACCACTATCATCTCCACACTGTGCAGGTGAAAAGCGACCTGCGACAACCAGGGTATCAGGAGTATTGCGGCAACAGTGGTAATTAAACCAGCGGCTACGGAAGAGGTAAAAGAGATGGCAAGTGCCTGCTGACTTCTTCCTGAGATCGCCATCGGGTAACCGTCTAGCGGCGTCGCCGCAGCACCTGCTGTACCCGGAATATTGACTAGTATCGCCGGGATTCCGGCTCCAAGACGCGATGATGTATACAGTGCCACCATGAACATCATGCCGGTGGCGGGCTCCATCGCAAGGGTTATTGGCAACAGGATAATAATCGTATTGGCAGCACTGAAACCGGGTATCGCACCTACTACAACGCCGAGAATAGTGGCGGGTATAATTATCCACCAGAAGCCGAGGGTGTCTACAAATAGCTGTAGAAAAACGCTGAATTCAGGAATCATAATCTACATAATCCCTTTCAGCCAGTCTTCGATAGGGCCAGTTGGAAATCGGGTTTTAAAGAAATATATAAACACGATGTAACCGATGATCGAGCATGACAACGACACAATTAATGCGTTTTTCCAGTTGGACAGCGAGGACAATAAAACGATGCCGAGAAACACAAATATAAACGTGGTCAGGGTAAAACCGAGGCTATCGATTAACCAGACGTAAGCAATGGCAAGCAGCAGCAACGCTACCCGCTTCAGGCTTATCGGTGCGTAGCCCAACAAATGGTGGAATGCTCCCTTAAGCTGCAGCGTTTCCTGATGTTGACGTATACGCCAGACACTTCGAATCACAAACGCCAGGATAGACAGTAATAACAGGCCGCTAACCACTATTGCACTGGCCTGGGATATCCACGGCACCTCGGTGATGGTGGTCAGGTAATACACCGTAAATGCAAACGCCATGGCCGGAATTATGCAGTCCGGTAGTATGTTACGCGGCTTTTGTTGTGATTCGTTGTTCACACTTTTCTCCGTGGTATGTTATTTTTTGCTGGATTAATCGATCTATTTCAACCGCATAATTCATTCCCCGGCCATACGATGGAAAAAGAGAATCGTGCCTGCTCCCGACGGTACGGTCGGGAGCAGGTTTATTCGTAGTTTTCGCTGAAATCAGCCTTTTAACAGACCGCGGTATTCCTTGCCTAGCGAGGTAATGTTTGCTACATAATCCTTACATTCTTTGACGCCACCTGGTGCTATCAGCTCCCATGAGCCTTTGGCGGCAATCACCGCGTCTTTGTAGGCGGGGTCATCAAACACTTTCATGCCGGTTTCAACCAGCTTATTAAAACGATCAGGGTGTTTGTCGGCTGCGGCTTTCTTGATGCCAAACGCTCGGGCGCCAGCGGCAATGGGCGGTATACCGAGTTTATACTCGGTGTTGATCAATACCGCGCCGGGCATCTTTTTCGGTACCAGGTTTTTCTCATCGAATAATCCCAATATCTTGATGCCTTTTCTTTTCATCACCGTGGTGGCTGGTAACACACCCAGATCAAGTTCTCCAGTCAACACGCCGTTACGCGTATTTTTTCCACCGGACATTGGAACCAGATTGACTTTCATACCCATCTTATTGGCCAACACCAACATACCCAGGGACGCAGGGTGCGCGAGACGACTAGTGGCGATAGTCAAGGTACGTTTTTTACCTTCGGCGATAACGTCTTCGAGTGTTTTCATCGAACTTTTCTCACTGATAAATACCGATCCCGGGTCGGCGTCCACCATTAGAAAATAGAAGTAATCATCAGTCGAAAAAGAAGTCGGTTGCTTGACTACCCAATTCAGTACCTCCGGACCCATGTTGCCAAATATGAGGTCATGGCAATCATCACTGGCCTTGCCCATATAGGTCTCGTAGCCGACTCGCCCAGCGGCTCCAGGATAGAATGCTGGCTCGAACTCGCCGCCCAAATGGTTCTTCCAAACGCTGGCAAAGCTGCGGAAATTACGGTCCGCGCCGCCACCGGCACGCGTAGGAATGTATACCTCCATGTTTCGTTCTGGAAAACCAGCGCCGAAACTCAGTCCAGGAAGCCCCATGGCAGCAAGGCCAGCGGCTGATATTTTTAGAAAATTACGACGATTTTGATTATTCATGTATTCCTCCGGATATTTATATATCGTTACTGCTATTTACAAATTGCTGATCTTTGCCAGCAAAACCTGTTGATTCAAGATAAAACAATTACACCTGTTTTTCAAATAAAGACTACTCACTATCACTCCCGTTTAAGATTGCCTGATACCGGCCGGCAATCTATCCTCCACGGCTCTCTGACCGCTAAAAATTTATACGAAACACCCCCTACTCCCCTATTTCCCGATTCTCGCTGCTGAAGCAGCTCTGGGGTGGTACATTTTCGTTGGCGCTATTAGTTATATGTCACATCGCGAGGCCGCAGCGTCACACCAGAAAAGCTGTAGCTATCATCTTCGGTACCGACCTGGTCTGCGAGAATGAGCCTGGAATTTATTGTCTAAACACAATTGCTCATATTACAGTGACTACCAGTTCACCGATACGCTCTACTTCAGCAACCATCACATCACCGCGGACTATCGGGCCGACACCTGACGGGGTTCCCGACATAATCAGGTCGCCTGCCCCGATTTCAAAATATTCAGAAAGATAGGCAATCATTTCCGGCACCTTCCAGATCATCTGATTAAGATCGCCTTGTTGTCGAATCTCGTCATTCACCTTTAAGGTGATTTTTCCAGAATCAAGGTGTCCAATATCTGATGCAGCCACTATCGGTCCTATCGGCGCGGAGCGCTCGAAGGCTTTTCCGATTTCCCAGGGGCGTCGTGTTTGCTTCATCTCTGCCTGCAAATCGCGCCGGGTCATATCGATGCCTACCGCATAGCCATACACATGCTCAAGGGCGTTATCTATGCTGATATCAACACCACCACTTTTCAACGCCACAACTAGTTCAATTTCATGGTGAACATCGTTGGACTTCACCGGGTACGGAAATTCTCCCGAAGAGTCGACGTTATCCGGATTTTTCTGAAAAAAGAAGGGTGATTCACGATCTGGGTCACCGCCCATTTCAATCGAATGCGCGGCATAATTTCGTCCGATACAGTATACGCGGCGAACGGGAAACCGTAGGTCGGAGCCGCGGACGGGCAGGCTAGCCGGTTCTACCGAATCAATGATGTACTTGGTCATTCTTTGTCTCCAATTTTCCAGGTTATATCGTTGCATGCAAATTTTTTAATTCAACGGCGCGCGGCGTAGTACTCCACCTTTCTCTCCAGGTGAGCGAGGAATTCAGCAATGGTAAAAGAGATAGTGAACAGGACGATCAGCACTGCCCAGAAGTGTTTCATCAGGAAATTCGACGAATAGAGCTCGAACAGTGCGCCAAATCCGACAACTGAGATCAATAATTGACCGATAATAACGCCCTTGACCGCACGGATGAAACCGATACGCACACCGCTCAGAATCTCGGGCAGCGCGGCCCAAAAGTATATCTTGAAGAAGGCGTCTTTCGGTGAGGCGCCGAAGGAATGTGCCATTTCGATCAATGAGCGGTTGATCTGCATGACGCCCGCTCGCGAGTTCAAGACGATAATCCAGACCGCAAACAGGGTGGTTATTATGATGATCGACTTCATGCCAAATCCGAACAGCACCATCAGCACCGGTACCAATGCAGTAAGTGGAGCACTGAGAAACATATTCACCCACGGCAGTAACAACTCGTCGATGAGGCGATTCTTCCCCATCAGAATGCCGACCGGGATACCGATTGCGATGGCGGAGAAAGTACCGACAAAAAAGGCGTACCCGGTTTCCGCTAGCGCCTTCAGAAATACCTTCGTGGTAGCGATTTCCATTAGTGTCGAAAAAATAGCTGATAGCGGTGGAAGGAAGAAAGTTAATTCAAATTGTCCGACGACCTCCCACAGGATCCCCCACAGGATTAGCGATGACATTGCGGGCAACTGGTAGCCAAATATTTTCATCGTATTAGTTTATTCCACATAGGTTCGTAGTGATGCCCAAATTCGATCAACGATGTCGAGATACTCCGGATCGCGTCTGATGCTATTGGCATCTTTATGTCTGAATCCCTCCGGTTTGATGATTTCCGAAACCCGGCTTGGCCGAGGCAGTAAAATAGCGACTTGATCTGAAACGTAGACAGCCTCCTCGATCGAGTGGGTGACAAATATGAAAGTTTTGCTCTCGTTCTTCACCAGGTTAAGCAGGTCTTCCTGAAATTTACGTCTGGTTTGCTCGTCCACGGCCGAGAATGGCTCATCCATCAGCAAAACCTGCGCGTCCACGCTCAATGCCCGTGCGAGGCCCACGCGTTGTCGCATACCACCCGATAGTTCATGGGGATAACTATTTTCAAAACCCTTGAGGCCAACATCTCCGATGTATTTTTCGGCAATCGCCTCGCGCTCTGACTTATCAACACCGCGTAGCTCTAAACCAAACGCGACATTGCGCATTACACTTGCCCACGGCAGCAGGGCAAAATCCTGGAACACAAAGGCGCGATCCGAGCCTGGCTCGGTAACGGGCTGACCGTTCACAGTGACCTCACCGCTATCGGCTGGCAAAAGCCCGGCTATGATCTTCAACATAGTCGTCTTGCCGCATCCTGACGGGCCAAGCACCGAAGTGAGTTGCCCGCGAGGAAAATCAAGTGACAGATCCCTCAATGCCTCGACGTCGCCGTAGTTCTTATAGACGTTACGCACAGTGACTGCGTAATCGATGTCATTTGTATTATCGCTCATTACTTATTTGTTACCTGCAGTTATCATTCAGAGGCGTACACTTGCCTTGGCCCCTTGAACAGAAAATTCTCAATCTGCTCTAAAACATTCAGAAAAATTACCGCCAGAAGGATGATCGAAAAAATTGCCGCATACATGCTGGGGTAGTCAGCTATCGAACGGCTGTAGCTGATAATGTCGCCGACACCCGTGGGGGTGATTTTCAGCTCGGCCAGTATGGCACC
>CBDUSZ010000163.1:0-7835 GCA_965370015.1 uncultured bacterium
CGGATACCTGTGTTCGGTGATAACGTTGTCGATAAGCAATTCTTACATTAAAAATGGTTTTTTAAAAACACTATCGTCATTCCAACCGACCACATCATCACATTCCATCGCCTCGGTCTACGCCTGCAACCTTCATTGCGGCAACCGGATTGAATCCAGTTCAGGCTTTAAGTCGGCATTTAGGGTAATAAGCCTGATAGCAAAATTACCCTAACTGCCCGCCGCAGTGGCGGGCAATTATGCTCTTTTAGCAGTCAGTGATTAGTTGGCTAGACGATTCATACCGTGTCTTAATCCATTATTCCTGTCGACTTCAATTTGACGCACCAGGGAATCATCGACGGTGACAATATCAACCACATAGGTCTGATCATCCTTTTGACTAACCTTGCCAACCTTCAAACGATCATTACCATGCATGATCATCCTGGCCTCGATCAGGGTTTTCACTTCGTCAGCGGAAAGATCGAGCTTACGATCCATGTTGTATCCCATACCGGATCCCATATGCTTACCCATGCCAGATCCCATGTGGCTACCCATGTGGTTACCCATACCCTGTCCCATCATCTGGGCATGTTGGCCCCAATTGTCCTCCCCAGGCTCTCCCTTGCTTGCAACCGCAGCTACCGAGGCCATGCCGAGCACAGCAGTGGTGATTACTACAGCACTAATTTTTGTAACCTTGTTCATTGTATTGTTCCTCATGTAAGTAATAAATGTGTCTTTAGACGCAACCTATTTAACCCCTGCGATGTGTCTAAGCATTGTCAGAAACACTTAAAATTGCATCATTACATGGCATACGCGAGGTTTGTCACAAACTGTCACAATTTAATTTTTTGATCCCCCAGCGCTTCTAGTACACTAGGCTAATGGAAACTCAGACCCATATTCTGGTAGTTGACGATCACGCCGAAATTCGTGAATTAGTGCAACGTTTTCTCGCCGAACACGGCTACCGCGTCAGCACCGCAGCGGACGGTAACGGCATGAAAAAAGTATTACGCGATGCCGCCATCGACCTCATCATTCTCGATTTAATGATGCCCGGTGAAGACGGTCTGACCCTGTGTCGTAATCTGCGTGCTGTTTCTGATATCCCGGTGATCATGATCACCGCGATGGGTGAAGAAACCGACCGTATCGTTGGGCTGGAAATGGGCGCAGACGATTACCTGGCAAAACCATTCAACCCGCGGGAGTTGTTGGCACGTGTAAAAGCGGTTTTACGCCGTACCCATTCTGTTCAGCGCCGACCCACGACCAGTTTACCGGAGCGGATGGTATTTGAAGGCTGGACGCTGTTTCCCGGCAGCCGGGAATTAATCGACCCACAACAGGTTCTGGTGCCCTTAAGTACTGCAGAATTTGCCCTGCTAATGGCCCTGGTTACCCACCCCGGACGAATCATGAATCGCGATCAGTTACTGGACCTGGCGCGGGGACGTGACAGCCGTGCCTTTGACCGGGCCATTGACACCCTGATCAGCCGCCTGCGGCGTAAACTCGGTGATCAACCGCGCAACCCGCAAATTATTAAAACTATTCATGGCGGCGGTTACCTGTTCGCCCCAAAAGTGGAACACCACGATGCGACTGTGGCCTGATTCGCTTGCCGGCCGAACCCTGGCCATCCTGCTTGGTATCACACTGTTACTGATCGCAGGCAGCGCCATCTTGCTACAGGAAGAACGCAACACGCGATTCGAAGAGCAAAACCGGTTTCGCCTGCTGAATAACATAAGCACCCTGGTGCGCCTGGTCGAAGGTGCTGAACTGCAAGAACGCCAGCGTATTGCCAAACGCATCAGCAAGGAGAATTTCCACGCCAGCATCGCGACTACCCCCCTGGTAGCAGGACCGCCCAGGCACCGTATGGAGAATTTTCTCGCACGTAATTTACGTAACCAGCTAAACACGCCGGTGCGCGAAATCAATGTGCGCATTCGCATGGTTCACGATGATGACCACATGATGCGGCAACAACCAATCCGCTCGATGATGCATGAATGGGGAGAAATTGATTTTTCCATTCGCCTCGGCGATGGCAGCTGGTTGAATATCCAGATCGACAACAGCGATGCTCCGCCTCCCTGGGCCAGTAAAACCCTGGGGCTGCTTGTCTTGCTGCTGATCGCATTAGCCGCAGGCGGTATGTTCCTGTCCCAGCGCATGGCTCGCCCGATGGCCAGGTTGGCGCAAGCGGCGGATCTTCTCGGCCTCGGCCAGGCAAGCTCGCCGCTGGCAGAAGACGGGCCACGCGAGGTTCGCCAGACCATTCGTGCCTTTAACCGTATGCAGCAACGCATGCAAAAACACCTCAGGGATCGCACCCTGATGCTGGCCGCGGTATCGCACGACCTGCGCACCCCCATCACTACCCTGCGTCTGCGAGCCGAGTACATAGAAGATGAGGAGATGCGCAATAAAACTCTCGCCACGCTCACTGAAATGGAGGCCATCGTATCTGCCACCCTTGGCTTTGCCCGCGATGAGGCAGCGGACGAATGCGCAAGACCCACCGATATCCCCGCACTGCTGCAAAGCCTGGTGGATGATCATCTCGACCTGGGTAGTTCGGTCACCTACGACGGCCCGGATAAACTACCCTTCACCTGCCGTCCGGTAGCACTGCGCAGGGCGCTGAACAACCTCCTCGAAAATGCCCTCAAGTACGGCGGTACTGCCGAGGTTCATTTAACTGCGCAAAACAACAGCATCGAAATTTGCATTGATGACAGCGGCCCGGGCATACCTGAAGATAAGCTAACCGAAGTGTTTACACCTTTCTTCCGACTGGATGAATCCCGCAGCAGTCACACCGGTGGCACCGGTCTGGGGCTTTCGGTAGCACTAACCATCGCCCATGCACACGGCGGCGAACTCACCCTGATCAATCGCCAGGGTGGTGGATTACGCGCCCGTCTCGTCTTACCACGCTAGTAATGCAAGTATTAGAGCGGCGGAAACTGCAAATAACTGACATCGTCGATATTAGGTAAACCGCGTAATTGCAGCAAGTGCTCATCGCTCGGTGTTTCGTCAATTTCGAGCAAAACGATAGCGTTACCACCACTGCTATCCCGGCCGAGGTGCATCTTGGCAATATTGATACCGCTAGCGGCGGTAGTGGTACCAATTGCACCCACCACGCCCGGCTTATCCGCGTTGGTAATATAAAGCATGTGCTCTCCCAGTTCAGACTCAAGCTCTATGCCCTTGACGTCGATCACTCGCGGTCGATTCTTGATTAAGGTGCCGCTGATATGGCGTGATAGCGATTCGGTCTCTACCGCGACCGTAATACGGCAAGGATATTCGTCCTTGCCCTCATTGTGCGCTTCGATGATGTCGATATTACGCTCACGTGCTAACTCCCGCGCGTTCACCGCGTTGACAAAACTACTGTGATGTTCGAGCAACGACTGGATCACCTGATTGGTTAAAGGCGCCATATTCAACCCAGTCGCGTCTCCCCCATAGGTCACCGTCAACGATTGAATCGGGTCACGCGTTATTTGACCAACAAATGAACCCAGTCGCTGTGCGAGCTGTAAATAGGGTTTTAGTATTTTCGATTCCTCGGCGCTTAAACTGGGCGCATTGAGCGCATTGTTAATTGCACCACTGAGCAAGTAGTCACTGATTTGATTGGCGACCTGTACAGCGACCTTTTCCTGCGCTTCCACGGTAGAGGCACCCAGATGCGGTGTGCAGATCACATTGTCCAGCCCAAATAATAAATTTTCTTTTGCCGGTTCGACCTCAAATACATCGAGCGCCGCACCTTTCAAATGCCCACTGGTGAGCGCTGCGTGCAATGCCAGCTCATCTACCAGACCACCGCGCGCGCAGTTAATTAGCAGGCTGCCGCGCTTCATCTTGTTTAACGCGCTGGCACTGATGATATTGGTGGTTTCCGTGGTTTTTGGCACATGTAAGGAGATAATATCTGAACTTGCCAGCAAGGTATCCAGATCAACTTTTTGCACGCCCATCTTGTCAGCCCGTTCTTCGGTAAGAAACGGGTCATAGGCCTGTACCCGCAATCCGTAGCCGATTGATTTTTTCGCCACGATTGAGCCGATGTTGCCAGCACCGATGATACCGAGCAGCTTGCCGGTCAATTCCATGCCCATAAATTTCGCCTTTTCCCACTTGTTCGCCCGGGTCGAGGAATTCGCCTGTGGAATATGTCGCGCCAGTGCGAGCATCATCGCCATCGCATGCTCAGCTGTGGTGATTGCATTCCCAAATGGTGTATTCATTACTACCACACCATTTTTGGTACAGGCCATAACATCGACATTATCGACACCAATACCTGCACGACCGACCACCTTAAGTTTTTTCGCGCGTTCAAGTAGTTCGGCGGTAACCCGGGTTGCAGATCGAATTGCCAGGCCGTCAAAGTCGCCAATTATGTCCATTAACTCTTCCACCGAGAGCTTTGCAGATTGCACTGCCTCGATACCACGATCTTCGAATACGCTCAGCGCCTGACTCGACATGGAGTCTGATATTAGTACGCGTGGTTTAAACATATTATTTCTGCTCCAAATTCTGGTATTTGAATCTGGCGAATACCCAGTCTAGCCAGGGCGTCAAGGCCGCCAGATCGTTACGTTCAATAGTCGCGCCACCCCAGATACGAAAACCAGGGGGTGCGCTGCGATAGTTGCCGATGTCTAGCGCGCAGTTTTCCTGCTCAAGCCAGCCAAGCATGGTATTGATTGCCGCCTGTTGCTCGTCCTTCGCCAGGTCGGAGAACGCGGAATCTACAATCTGCAGGCACATGGAAGTTGGAGATCTTGTAGTAGGATCGGTAGCCAACCAGTCTATCCACGGTGATTGCCTCACCCATTCGTCGATACAGTCGAAATTGTCCTGCGTTCGTTGCCACAGTGTGGGCAGACCGCCGATACTTTCCGCCCAGTCGAGTGCGGCATGCAGGTCTTCAAGCGCCAGCATACTGGGCGTATTGATGGTCGCACCAGTAAAAATGCCTTCGCTGAGCTTGCCGTTTTTGGTTAACCGGAACAACTTTGGTATCGGTCGTGAAGGCGTGTAGGTTTCGAGTCGCTCGACTGCACGAGGACTCAACGCCAACATCCCGTGCGCCGCCTCGCTACCTAATACTTTTTGCCACGACCAGGTCACCACATCCAGCTTGCTAAAATCCATCGGCATCGCGTAGGCGGCAGAGGTCGCATCACAAATCGCCAGTCCGCTACGATCGCTACGCAGCCAATCCAGGTCCGGCAAACGAACTCCACTGGTAGTACCGTTGTAGACAAATACCACATCGTGGTCGGGTCGCACCTGTGAAAGGTCGGGTAAATCGCCGTAATCGGCTTCATAAACGCTGATTTCGGACAGTCCCAATACATTCAGGTCTTTGGCCCAGTCGCTGGAGAAGCTATCCCACACCAGCGCGTCAACTGGACGACTGCCAAGCATTGACCACAGCGCTATCTCTAAAGCACCGGTATCCGAGCCCGGTACAATTCCGAGCTTCCAGTCATCCGGCAAATCAAGCAACGCATGCGAACGCTCGATGGCACTGGATAAACGTGTTTGAGGCTTTTTGGCGCGATGGCTACGCCCAAGGAAGTTGGTATTGAGACGGGCGATATCCCAGCCCGGAAATTTTTTACACGGCCCCGACGAAAAGCGCGGATCCTGCGGAAGGATACGCGGTTTGTCGGGAAAGCCGATGGCTTTCTCGCTCATTAGTATAACCTCTAGTTATAGGGTGGTTTGCTCCACCAGGCCCAATCAGCCTACCATAATCACATTCTGATGCGCTATTTTTTTCTTATACGACTCCTGTTTTTCAATGTTGTGAGCAATAAGGACAGACCACGCTTAAATGATATATTGCCTCCTTTTCTGGGCAGGATGCCAACCGAATGCCGCGCAGATACAGGCTCTCTATCCCTGGCATATTAGCCACCGGCAGATAGCCCGTTCATTGCCTCGACGGGCTATTAAAGCCGACGCGGAACGATCGAAAATAAGCCTGAATTAAATTAAAACAGGTCTGCTGCCTGGTATCTGATCAAGCCGCAATATCACTGATACGGCGCCCTAGAATTTGACGCCTGTCGTCATTCTGGTAGTTCAGGTAAATTTGACTTAGATGTTTGAGCATGGCTCTACGATCTTCGCTGCTGCGACGATCACTGAGATGTATATATTTGCACTGACACCCCTTCTCGGAGCATTGGCCAAGCGGCAAGGCTGGCGCCTCTGTGGCCAGATAAATTCGCTTCGCTATTTTTCTAACCCTGGTACAGGAAAACAGCCCGGGACTTATTTTAACCGAACGCCACCTGGTAATTTCCGCATTAACAGGTCTTGCACCCACGCTTTCAGTTTTCCCCGAACGCTCCTGGGGCTCACCAGTACTGGATCGGCGGGGGAAAAGCATGCGTGCCGCGAACAGCAAAATAACTAAAATTATTACCCCGATTATTATGTCCATATTCTCCTCTAAAGACGCTCCGGGTGATCGAACAATTTCTACACTCGTTAACCACCAATTCTACAACTAATCGCTATGGCACAGAAACAGGCAGGCGAAATAAAATCGCCTCAGCGGAACTAATTTGATATATCAGCCCCCGTATTTTAATAGCCATCCAGATCACCTGTATGAGCAAAACGACAGGTGATATGAATTTCCCAGGGTCAGGCATGGCACTGTATTTCACTGGATAATTGAAAATATAGCCTTTATACTTCTGGCACATTTTCAAGCCCGTCCGCGCATAAATCTGGACGGAATTGCCTGTATACCCCTTGCGGTTAAGGGGATGGGCCGGTCATACGTCCGATCAAACTAACTTCCAAAAACAGGGGTCCCCATGAGCGACAAAACCAAATTCTTATTGCCCGAAGATCGTATTCCGCACGCCTGGTACAACATCGTGGCCGATATGCCAGAACCACCGGCAGCGGTGTTGCATCCGGGTACTGGCCAACCCATCGGGCCTGATGACCTGGCACCGTTGTTTCCCATGGCACTCATCGGTCAGGAAGTCTCAGCCGAACGCGAAATTGAAATTCCGACGCCAGTGCGTGACATTTATCGCCTCTGGCGCCCGGCACCACTGTTTCGCGCCCGGCGACTGGAACAGGTCCTCGATACGCCAGCTCACATTTATTACAAATACGAAGGTGTCAGCCCGGCGGGCAGCCACAAACCCAATACCGCCGTCGCCCAGGCTTTTTATAACAAGGAAGAGGGCACCAAACGCCTGGTAACGGAAACCGGAGCCGGGCAGTGGGGCTCGTCACTGGCCTTTGCCGGTAATCTATTCGGCTTGCCGGTCGACGTTTACATGGTGCGCATTAGTTATGACCAAAAACCCTATCGCCGCGCCGCGATGGAAACCTATGGTGCACGTTGTGTCGCCAGCCCCAGCAACGAGACAGAATCGGGCCGTGCCATTCTCGCCGAAACCCCGGATTCTACCGGCTCTCTGGGCATCGCTATTTCCGAGGCTGTCGAGGTGGCGGCGCAAAACGATGGCACCAAATATTCACTGGGCAGCGTACTCAACCACGTATTGCTGCACCAGACCGTGATCGGCCAGGAAGCCATCGAACAAATGGAAATGGCCGATGATGATCCAGACATTATTATCGGTTGCGCTGGCGGTGGCAGTAATTTTGCCGGACTGGCTTTTCCGTTCATCGGCCAACAACTACGCGGCGGTCGTTCGCGGCGTTATGTCGCCGTCGAGCCGGGGTCCAGCCCAACTAAGACCCGGGGAGCCTACGCCTAAGATTTCGGCGATACCGCGCACCAGACGCCGTTGGGTAAG
>CBDUSZ010000164.1:0-7756 GCA_965370015.1 uncultured bacterium
TCTTTATCATTACTCGTTTCCTAATCGTTACAATAATCGCTCCGTAAATCCTAAGGGGACTATTATTCGGCTCATTCATGAGCCTCTCCCTACGGGCCATCCTCGGCAATTGCTCCTGCATCGCCTAAAAGCGCCTACTGTTGGTGCTCTACCACCTACATCCATGTAGGCGTTCGGATGTTCAAAATTGCTCCTGACAATTTTGTCCGGCCTTCGAGCATAGCTCTCAGGCGTTCGCGGGGAAAACACTTGCGCGTTTTCTTAATCCCACTCACCCTCTTCTGGGATTCAGATCCATTCCTTACTTAGTACGGCATATAAATTAGATCGATCAGCCACTCCCCGATAATTAGATAAGCATTGTGCCCCGGAATATTAAGACTCGTCAGGGGTGAATCCAAACGAAGCCCGTCATGAGAAAGCGAGCAGAAGCTCATTTTCAAGTAGCAAGCGCGCCGATCTAACGCTCCAATAGCTGGCGAATGACGCCAGACATGTGTGCTACATGTGACCCTGACCAGTAAATTTTGTTACAACGAGAACAGCGGTAGAACTCGCGATAGTATCGCCGCGTGAGTGGTTCCAGGCGAGACCATACCTGATCTATGTCGACTGTTTCGATATCTCCATTACAGTCGAGACAGCGTTGCAACGGCTTGACCTGGTTATAAAGATCCAGACGCCGCAACACTTCCTGTAGCTGGGTGTCGGCATCGACTGCCCTGATCCAGAATCCATGCGTAATCGCCTTGTGAAACAAAAGCCGCCTGTCGCGGGTAAGCACGATGCGCATTTCCTTTGTCGCCCTGTCGACTATATCTCGATGCGTGTGGCGATTGTTGTAGACCGCGTCAAACCCGAGCATGCGTAAACGGCGCGCGAGTTTGCCGAGATTGACGTCAACGATGAACCTGGTATTGCGCAGTGGTTTTGGCCGCAGGCGTTGCACCGGAGTGATATCAAAACTCTCGAACACAGGATAAACCGCGACACGATCACCATCTTTCAGGCCATGGTCAAAGCCTACGGATTGGTTATTAACCAGGATTAAGTCGACTTCGCTATGCGGCACGCCAAGCGCCTCAATCGGATTCTTGATTGCGGGCTGCCCGCCAAATCGATATGCAATGGTCTGTTTGTGATGTTCGCGTGGGAGGAAATCATTGAGTTCCTCGTAGAAACGAAAATTGGCCAGGTACGGTTTCAAGTCTATAATATGGGTCAACAGCGAGGCAACTATTCAATCATGTTTGAACCGGTCTCATATCGTCGTCCTGATATTGCGTTGCTCAGGACATTATTGTTGCTTGCCATCAGCACCGGTCTGCTGAATCCAGTACAGGCCAGCGATCACTTTCGAGCCAGTCGCGAACAAATGATACGCCTGATCGAAGCCAATGTCCGCTATACCAGCGAGTATCTCAAGCAATCGACCCTCGATAATCGCGTACTCGATGCGATGGCGAGGGTACCGCGACACGAGTTCGTCCCGCCAGCTCTGGTCGATTTGGCTTACAAAAACCGACCGCTACCTATTGGGCACGGTCAGACTATATCGCAACCGTACATCGTCGCGATCATGACCGATTTGCTGGATATTGAACCAGGCCACCGAGTACTGGAAATCGGCACCGGGTCTGGCTACCAGGCTGCGGTGCTGGCTGAGCTAAACGCCAGGGTATGGAGCATCGAAATCATCAAAGCGCTCGGGCAGCAAGCCCAAACCCGCCTGCAGCGGCTGGGTTATGACAACATCGATGTACGCCTTGGCGATGGCTACTATGGCTGGCCCGAGCATGCGCCATTCGATACAATCATCGTTACCGCCGCTGCCAGCCACATTCCCCCGCCGTTGTTGAAGCAACTCAAGCCAGGAGGAAAAATGATAATTCCGGTAGGTAGTCGATTTTGGACTCAGGAATTGATACTGATTACGCGCAGCGATAAAGATGAATTTATAACGCGCCAGCTTTTACCGGTACGATTCGTGCCGCTGACCGGGGAACATTAATTTTGCCGTGGTTAAGAATGCGCAGCCACGGATTTCTATCGCGCTGATCTCGGCGGCCGTGCTCGGCTACGAAATCCTCCTGATGGCATTGTTTTCATTAATCCAGTGGCATCACTTCGCCTATATGGTAGTCAGCATCGCGCTGCTTGGTTTCGGTGTCAGTGGCAGTTTCCTGGTATTGACCCGGTCAGTTTTCGAAACTAACTTCCGCAACTTTGCAGCAGTCCAGGCTTGCCTGTTTGGGATCAGTACTCTGTTGTGTTACGCGTTAGCCCAACGTCTTTCGTTCAACCCAGAGGAGTTGATGTGGGACAACAGCCACTGGCTGCGGCTCGCTCTGGTCATCCTGCTGCTGGCTTTGCCATTCTTTTTTGCGGCCAATCTGGTTGGACTGGCGCTGATCCGGTTCAGGGAATCGCTAGCACGGGTTTACGCTGCCGACCTGTTCGGCGCCGGAATCGGCGCGATTGGGATCATCGCTATTTTGTTCCTGCTACCGCCTGCGGCCGCACTTCGCTTTATATCGTTTTTAGGGTTCGCAGCCGCAGCGATACTATGGATCGAATGCGGCGGACGTCTGCGACCGGTAATCATCGGACTCGCGCTTGCGATGCTTTTCCTGTACGCGATACCGGGTTCATGGACCGAGCCGCTTATATCTCCCTATAAGGGTCTTAGCCAGTTGCTGCGCGTGCCCGGTACGCGGGTGGTTGCCGAGCGTTTCAGTCCGCTGGGCATGATTAGCGTGGTTGAAAGCAAGACCATTCCGCTGCGCTATGCGCCGGGGCTGAGTCTCAATTCGCGCACCGAACCGCCGCCACAACTTGGCTTATTCACCAACGCTGATGCGCTAAGCGTGATCACGCGCTATTCCGGTGATCTCGCCAGTCTTGCTTATCTGGACGATCTAACCTCGGCGCTACCCTACCATCTGCCTGACCACCTGGAAGCGCCGGGGCGAACCCTGATACTGGGTGCCGGGGGCGGTGCCGGTATTTTGCAGGCGCTCTACCATGACGCAGAGAAAATTGATGCGGTTGAAATCAATCCCCAGGTAGTGGATCTGGTCGGCAACCGCTTTGGCGAATTTAGTGGTGGAATCTTCGATAATCCCAGGGTCAGCGTGCACATTGCCGAGGCGCGCGGATTCCTGCAGCGCGATACCGGACGTTATGATTTGATCCAGATTCCATTACTCGATTCATTCGCTACCGCGGCTGCCGGGGTCCACGGTCTCAATGAAAACTTTCTATACACCGTTGAAGCGCTGCAACAGGCGATAAAACGGCTCGAGAATCAGGGATATATCGCACTAACGCGCTGGATCAAACTACCACCACGGGATAGCCTGAAATTGTTTGCCAGCGCGATCGAGGCGCTTAAGGTTTCGGGAGCGGATAACATCGAGCGTCGCCTGGTGTTAATCCGTGGATGGCAAACCAGCACCCTATTGATTAAAAACGGAGTAATCAGCAACGCAGAAATCGATGCGATCAAAGCATTCTGCGCCCGACGATCGTTTGACCTGGCCTACTACCCAGACATGCCGGCGAATGAGGCAAACCGCTACAACCGGCTCGAAGCATCTTATTTCTACGATGGTGCGCGGGCCCTGCTCGGTGCGCGACGCGATCGATTCCTGCAAAGTTACAAATTTAACCTGGAACCGACAACCGACGACCGGCCATTCCATTTCCACTTCATGAAATGGAGCAGTCTGGCGGAATTGATCGAGTTGAGACACCGCGGTGGTGGCGCAATGCTGGAAACCGGTTACCTGACACTGATGGTAACGCTTGTGCTGGCGCTGCTGTTAAGCATATTGCTTATCCTGTTACCGTTAGTTTTCATGCGCCGGGACACATCGCAAACTGTAAAGGGCTCCAGCATCATCAAGGTACTGGGTTACTTTTTTGCACTGGGGCTTGGTTTCCTGCTGATGGAAATTGCTTTTCTGCAAAAATTCATCCTGTTGTTGCATCATCCAATCTACGCGGCGTCGGTGGTCCTGGGTTCGTTTCTGGTTGCGGCCGGGGCAGGCAGTGGCTACGCGCAACGCTTTGCGGGTGAACCTCGATCGAGAAAGGTAACCGCTATCGCAGTACTAGTGATCATAGCGCTCGGTCTGGTTTATCTGGCGCTGCTTGGGCCATTGATGCAATTGGCAGGGGGTTGGCCCCTGGTCGCCAGAATCCTGCTCAGCATCGTATTGATAGCGCCGTTGGGCTTTTGCATGGGCATGCCTTTCCCGCTGGGTCTGTCCGCGCTCGCCACCGGCCCGCCATCGCTGACACCCTGGGCCTGGGGCATTAATGGTTGCGCCTCGGTGATTAGCGCGGTTCTGGCAACCCTGCTCGCGATCCATTTCGGCTTCAACGCGGTAATCCTGCTAGCGCTAGCCGCTTATTTCGCAGCTGCAACAAGTTTTCCTGAATTTACACCGGACTGAATTTTAGAAAGCAGTAGAGAAGGATTTGTTTTATTCCCAGGACTGCAAGTTGGCAGGATTGTCTTCAATATCCAGTCACTTCCACTCTCCCTCTTCTGGGCACCACATCCCTTTCTTTATCATTACTCGTTTCCTAATCGTTACAATAATCGCTCCGTAAATCCTAAGAGGACTATTATTCGGCTCATCCATGAGCCTCCCCTTACGGGCCATCCTCGGCAATTGCTCCTGACAATTTTGTCCGGCCTTCGAGCATAGCTCTCAGGCGTTCGTAGGGAAAACACTTGCGCGTCATTTGTTTCCCACTAATAGAAATCAGGGTGCAATGCTCACTGAGTTCATGCGAATGCCCAAAGGCCCTCGGGGCAGATAGAATAGCAACGTTTCTCCTTCCCGCTCAACTTCCAGTGCCACCGTATCACTTATGCTACCACCTGCTGTAGCCTCTCTCAGATCGAAGCCGTTGTAAATGCGCTGGTCATCATAACGAATGATGTAATCACCGGTGATAATCCCTGCTGTGCCAGCCTGGGCACTTGTCAACACGCTGGTGACAGAGACGCGGTTAGGCTGACCAGAGGCAAAGAGATAAGCATCATACTCAGACTCATTCAGCCGGATCCTAAGGTCATCTTCTTTATTGGTTATAGTTTGCATAGCCTCACGATATTTTGCCCTGTCCCAGCTTTCACGGATTGACTGGTCACGCAGGTATAGCCGCTCCAATTCCAGTTGTTCGTAATAAGCCATTAGTTCGCTGGCCTGACTGTCAGGCATGCCACTATCAATCAGGGCCTGTTCATTGAACCAGTTATTATCCGAGCCAGGAGTATTCGAATCATCGTCATTTATCTCCTGCCCGGTGCCAGTTGCTCGATTAAATGACTGTACATTACGATCTAGATCATCCATCTGGCGGCTCAACAGCTCAAATTTAGATTCCAGCTGCTGGCGCGCATGAATCTCGTTTTGCAGTAGCCGATTAAGCTCGCCGAGCCCTGCAACAGAACGATCAGTGTCTGGATTTATCGCGGTAATCCGATCAGCAGATACAATAGCTGAACCCGGAATGAGTGTAGTCGGGGTTAAATCGGATATTTCGGAGTCGCTTTGAACATACACGCCAATTACAACGCCAATGGCCAGGGCTACAGTTATAAATATCAAAGGGTGGTTCATTTAATAAGTTCTGGATAATGAGCGGTTATAATTAAATTGGTGCAATAGATTGACCATCATATGCACAGAGAGTTCTGCGTTGGAGACTAACCGGGGGCGTATTTATAATATAGAATTATGCTCTCCGCTAACGATCTAGTATGCGCCGGCTGGGCTGCTAGCAACGGGAGATGTTAAGCTACTCTTTGAGGAGCTCTGATAGCCACTTTTGATAAGAATCATCCTGTGCTGCACGCGCTGCTTTAGATTTATCTGAAGCATTTTTGTCCCTGGAGCTACTGGCTCCGTCGCCACTTCTGTCTGCGCTCCCAGCGCTATCTCGGCCGCTGTTTCCGCTACTGTTTTCGCTACTTTTTCCACCGCCTGCGGCACTCACCTCGTCATGATATACCGTAGCACTTAATGACATCAGCGCAAATACAGCGATGATCAATCCACGACCAGCTTTTATACAGGAATTGAATTTCATCAAACTATTCACCCATTCATGGTGATACCGCACAACATATCACTGATTAAAAACAATTTACAGGTGTAAGCTCACAAAAAAACTGCTGAATCGCCTCGATTATCTTACCCATCGCGGTGGGCTACGGCATTCACCCGGTGCCTTTAGGCATTATATTCCTCGCCAATATGCAGCCGGGGTATTTTACCCCAGCGGTCGGGATGAATTTGCTTATCGCCCGCTATCGTTTCGAAAAACCGATCATGACGCTTTATCGTGCAACCATTGCGTTTTTTGTTATTCTTCATTAATTGTTGCGGCGTTGATAATTACCTATTGGCCCACATTAAGCCTGGTTTTTATTGACGGTTGAAATAAAACCGACCACCGTGCCGATCAGTATTCAAATACATGTTACAGTGCTGCAATCTTATGCCATTATCGCGCCAGCTAAATTAGCCAGACAAATGCACCGATGAAACAATTGATCCTCATTTTCTACCTTGCATTAGTAATGACAGGCTGCGTCTCGCAATCCGGCAATATGGATCCATATGTGCAAAAGCTGCTATGGCTAGACGCCGCCGACCCCCAGACTGACGCCCAGCAGGCGCTCAAAAAAGGAGATTTTCGACTACTGGGATTAGCAACACGCAGTGTCGACATTCCCGGTGTGCTAGAACAGCAGCGACTGAAGTACGAACAAAAATGTGGCGTTCAATTGATCGAAGGCATTTCAAACCTGATACGCAGCGATGAACATTTAAGATTGATGCAAAAAGCACGCAGTTATGCACTTAAATATAACGCAATTATTAAAACCCGCTGCCAGATCTAGCTGTTTTTGCACTGCCATTTTTTCACACCCGGTAAAATCGACTTCATCGATGGCCGCAAGGGCCTGTAGGCAAGCGATGGTGATCGTATCCGGGGATAGTTGCCAACGGCTATCGGCAACTAAATGTTATAGCTGACATTACATTCCGGTTTGCGCTAAACCAGGACTAAAAAATCGTCAGAGTAAAAAATCTTATTGTGCGAATGGATGTCTGAGTATGATGGTTTCGAGACGATCAGGACCGGTCGATATAATATCGACAGCTACGCCACTTAACTCTTCGATTTTGTTCAGGTAGTTGACGGCTGCGGTGGGGAGTTCGTCGTAGGATTTTACGCCGTAAGTGGAGGTTTGCCAGCCGGGCATTTCAAGGTACACCGGTTCGCAGTCTTGCAAAATATCTGCACCTAACGGAATGGTAGTTACTTCCTGACCTTTATAGCGATAAGCAACGGCTATCTTTAAAGTGTCGAGGCCGTCGAGCACATCGAGCTTGGTAATACACAGAGCAGATACCGAATTTATATTGAACGAGCGCTTTAACGCCACCATATCGAGCCAGCCGCAACGTCGTTTGCGCCCGGTGGTTGCGCCGAATTCATGGCCTTTCTCACCCATGTGCTGACCGTTTGCATCATCCAGTTCGGTTGGAAATGGACCACTACCGACGCGGGTAGTGTAAGCTTTAACGATCCCCAGTATATATTCCAGGTCGCGCGGGCCGACACCACAACCTGCGGCTGCGCCACCAGCGGTGGTGGTCGAAGAAGTGACAAATGGATAGGTACCATGATCGATGTCTAACAGCGCACCTTGCGCGCCTTCAAACAT
>CBDUSZ010000165.1:0-7747 GCA_965370015.1 uncultured bacterium
GCCGAATTCATTCGACCAATCATCGTTTAATACGAGACGGCGAATGTGTTGGTTATATCACTTCTGGGGGCTATGCCCACACGGTCGGCCGGTCGATGGCATTGGGTTATGTAGCAACCGGGCTTGCGAAAGCCGATAGCATATTTGAAGTTGAGATCAACGGGGAGATGTATGTTGCGCAGGTAGTCGACAAGCCGCTGTATGACCCCGGCGGGGAGAGGATGCGAGGATAGCCCGCGGATTTAATCTATCGTCGATTGCAGGAATTCCGAAAAGGTACCCGGCCGTTGAAATAAGTAACCCTGAAAACACTGGCATTGCCTGTTTTTCAGATATTCAAATTCTTCGTTGGTCTCTACTCCTTCGGCGATGATGTTCAGTTTTAGATGTTGTGACATGAGAATGATCGAGTCGACGATCATCGCATTTTCGGGGCAGGTGTCGATATTATGAACAAATGATTTATCAATCTTTAATTCGTCGATGGGCAGGCGATGCAATTGCGCGAAAGAGGAGTAACCAGTGCCGAAATCGTCGATTGAAATGCTGATACCTAATGCGTTTAGCTGGTTCAGGGTTTCTAGTGCACGCTCGGCATTGTCAGTCAACATGGCCTCAGTAATTTGCAGTTTTAGCTTTGCCGGGTCTGCCTGGGTTGCGTTCAGCATGTGTTTTAATTTGTCGATAAAATCGATATCTCTAAATTGCCTGGGGCTGAGTTTCACCGCGATGACCGGGTTAAATACCGGATCCAGCATCGCCTGATATTCGCAGGCGGAACGTATCACCCAGTTTCCAATCGACACAATCAGTCCAGTTTGTTCGGCGACCTGGATAAATTGTGCGGGCGCTAAAACGCCTCTTTCGGGGTGGTTCCAGCGTAATAAAACCTCGCTGCCGACTACCTTTTCCGCGCTATCATACTGCGCTTGAAAATATAACTCGAACTCGCTATTTTCGATTGCTAATTGCAGCTCTTTTTCAATTACACGCCGCTGGGTAACCGAGTCTTGCATGTCCTGGGAAAACAGGCGTACGTCGGTCTTCGGGTCTTTTCTGGCGGCATACATGGCAATTTCGGCGTATTGGATCAGATCGTCAGCACTCATCTGATTGAACGGAAACAAGGTAATGCCGATACTGGTGGTGATATGAAAATCATGCCCATGAATCTGGTAGGGCGCCTCTAGCAATTTGTGAAACTCGTCAGCAATGTTGGTCACTGGCTCACTGGCAAGTTTGAGATTTGAGCTAATTTCGGGAAGTATTACGACAAATTCGCTACCGCCAGGGTGTGCAGCCGTGTCTGCAGGACTTAAACGTGTACGAAGACGATTTGCCACCTGTACCAGTAATTCTTCGCCGACAATGCGACCCAGTGAATAGCTGATCGCCTTGAAGCGATCTATATCGACAAAAAATACTGCTCCGACCTGATCAGTTTCGACTGCCCTGACATTTTCCTCTGTCAATGTTTCCTGTAACAGGCGACGATTGGGCAGCCTGGTGAGTGCATCGTGGTTGGCCTGGTAGCGCATCTGCTGTTCGCCAAGTGCCTGTTGATGGCGACTGTTGAGCGATTCGACGATAGTCCCCAGGATGGTTTTGTTGAGGCGGCTTGCTGACGCCAGTATCATCCCCATAAACAATACCGACATGATCGTCATGGTGTTTCCGATTTCGTTATTGATCAGCATGAACTGAACGATAACAGGTACGCCGGCCAATATTACAAATGTCCGCCCCGCATTCAGGATAGCGGCAAGGGTGGTAATTCCACCCGCGCACATACCGCCTATTACAAATACAAGAAACACCTGGTGTACCACGCTCTGGTGGCTGAATAACCAGATACCCGCGGCTCCCCAGGTTGCTCCGGACAGGGCTGTGGTGATGACCATTAATTGATACCAGATTTCCTCGCTATGCCGGGTTTCATCGGTGCGTCTGAATCGGCGGTAAATTTGCCAGCGAATAACTGACAGGCAGTTAGTGGCCAGAAACCAGACGATAATATTATGCTGCTCGATTCGATCCCATAACACCACGGAAAGAATCGAACTGTTAATTAAGATTGCAAGTAGCGAGGCCGGAATCGAGGAAAATATCAGGCGGATCTGTTCCACCTTAATATCCGCAGGTTTTATGCTATCCAGGGTCGAATTGGTCTGCGGTTGATCCATCAGATTTATGCCTGCATCACTGGCGTAAACTTTTGATAACTTTCGTGGTGTTAACACGCACGCCGCGCCAGATATAAAATGACTCTGCTGCCTGCTCCACCAACATCCCGAGTCCATCGATCGCACTCGCCACACCCTGGCCCTGTGCCCAGGCGACAAATGCAGTTGGGCTACCGAGGTGATACATCATGTCGTAGCAGATCGAGTGACTGCCGAGTACTTCTTCACCTACAGGTGGTACCTGGTTGTTGAGTCCGGCAGCGGTAGCGTTAATAATCAGATCGAATTTTTCGCTTCCGAGATCATCGTAACTACAGGTGCTAATGTCTCCGACAGATTTGAAATCTAGCGCGAGTTGCTCGGCCGTTCGCAGGGTTCGGTTTGCGATTGTAATATTTTCTGGTTCAAGTGCCAGTAGTGGCGCAAGTACGCCGCGTGCTGCACCACCGGCACCGAGGATTAAAATTTTCTGGTGCTGGATGGGAACCTTGTGATTCACTGTCAGGTCACGCGTGAATCCCACGCCGTCGGTATTGTCGCCTGAAATCTCACCGTTATCCATGAATATCAGGGTATTAACAGCGCCTGCCTGTTCCGCCCGCGGGCTTGTTTGTCGGCAAATTTTCCATGCCTGCTGTTTGAAAGGCACCGTGACATTTACGCCCCTCAAACCCTGCTGTTGCAGTTCCTGAATCTGTACTGCGAAATCATCAATTGAGAGTTCGATGGCTTCATAACGCATGTGTTGTTGCGTCTGCTCGGCAAACAGGCGATGAATCTGTGGTGACAGGCTATGCCTGATCGGATTGCCGACTACCGCGTACCGATCAATATTAACTGGAGGCTCGGTCAATTATTCTTCCTGTAACCATTTCGCAGCAGATTTGGCGTAGTAGGTCAAAATGCCATCCGCGCCGGCTCGTTTCATCGATAGCAGGGCTTCCAGTACACAGGATCTCTCGTCGATCCAGCCATTTTGCGCGGCCGCCTTTAACATCGCATATTCACCGCTGACCTGGTAGACGAAGGTCGGAAACTGCAGTTCCTGACTTACCCGCTGGACGATATCGAGGTAGGGTAATCCGGGTTTTATCATTACCATGTCCGCACCTTCGTCGATATCCAGTGCGACCTCGTGTAATGCTTCATTGCTATTGGCGGGATCCATTTGGTATGAATATTTATTGCCGCTACCTAGGTTACCCGATGACCCCACGGCATCACGAAACGGGCCGTAGAAACTCGACGCATATTTGGCAGCATAGGCCAGAATGCGAGTGTTCACATGCCCATTCGCTTCCAGTGCCTGGCGAATGGCACCGATACGACCGTCCATCATATCTGAAGGTGCGACCACATCAGCACCGGCCTTGGCGTGTGACAGGGCCTGCTTTACCAGGACTTCGACAGTTGCATCATTAGTCACGTATCCGTCATCGTCTAGCAAGCCGTCCTGGCCGTGGCTGGTGTATGGGTCTAGCGCAACATCGGTAATCACGCCCAGGTCGGGAACTGTTTGTTTAATTGCCTGTATTGCGCGTTGCACCAATCCGTCGGCATTCCAGGCTTCTGCGGCATCGTCACTTTTCGCAGCAGCTGGTGTTACCGGAAATAGTGCTATCGCCGGAATGCCCAGATTGTGGACTGATATCGCATCTTCCACCAGCAGGTCGATGCTGAGTCGCTCCACCCCTGGCATTGAGTCGATTGCTTCACGTTGTTGGGATCCTTCGAGTATAAACACAGGGTAAATGAAATCGTTTGCTGAAAGACTGTTTTCGCGCATGAGACGACGTGAAAAATCGTCACGACGCATACGGCGTTTACGAATGACTGGATAATACGACACGAATATACCTCGTTAGTGACTGCTATTATTATATGGCACAAATCTCGAATAGATGAAAAATATTTTATGTTTTACCAATGCGGCCTAATTCTGCTTCTTTGGCAAAATGATGGTGGTAAATTTATATGCGTAGCCTCCCGGGAGAGGCGCCATCGCCAGCAGGCTTATTTAGCAAGGGTGATAACTTTAAGTTTTTGAGCGGCACTGATAGTGCCATCTGGAAAAGCACGATTGAGTAATCTGAGTATATTTTCTGCATCCTGGTCGATCGAAGTTTGAGATGCTAGCGCGGCAAAGTCATCGCCCGCTTTTGCTTCGATAATATGCAGCGCCGGGGTCTTAATATTTTCAATTTGACTGTCACTGAGCCGGGTGAAACTGACATTGATTGCCTGTAGCTTCAGATCTGTTGCAGCAAATCGATCTTTTGTACTGGTTCCCGCGATAAGCAAAACCTGTTTCTCGTCGAGATTGATCGCGCTGACGCGAGCTGGCTGATTTTCCCCGGCAATACTGGCCGACGAACGGGCAGTGACGCCATAAGGCATTTTCTCGACCGACAGCTCACTATTATTGGTCAGACGCCTGAGTAAGCCGGCACTATTTTCACCTTCAAGGAGGAGTTCCAGGCTGAGCTGCACCAGTACCCCGCTCTTATGGTCCCGTGCAATTAGCCTGTTCGGAAGGTTAGTCATTTGCCATTGCCGGGGAAACTGTAGGGCAATGCCCAATCCTGTGTGTATAAAACGGTTTTGCAAAATTACGCCCCGGTGCGCACTTTGCCCCCAGGTCATGCCGTCAATTAATTTAAAATAATTCGCCTGGTCAGCATCGCGGTATTGGACCGGGGACAGGTTTTTAGCCGCACGTATGACTGCTTGCAGCCGCTCATCATTTTTAGGATGAGTGGAAAACACGCCATGATAAATATTCGGCCGCCGATTTTGCTTTTCTGCCAATGCCTTTTCATACAATTCCTGATCCTTCAGGACGCCGATCACCTCAAGCATGGCTTCCGGGTTATAGGCCGATTTGTGCAGGTATTCCGCGCCGAGTCGATCGGCTTCCAGTTCATGTTTGCGGCCGTATCCGCGTATAATGCCGGTGCCCAGTTGATCCCCCAGTCGCCCGAGTGATTCACTACCGGTAGCGGCGGTGATTAATACGTTGAGTAGCCCCGAAGCAAATTGTGCGGATTGCTGGCGTACCGAATGGCGCGCTGTGACATGGCCGATTTCATGACCGAGAACCCCGGCCAACTCGGCCTCACTTGCAAGGTAAGCCATGATACCCCGCGTGATATAGACGTAACCACCGGGTAGTGCGAAAGCGTTGATATCCGGCGAGTCGAGAATGGTGAAATGAAACTCGAGGTGGGCGCGATGACTATTGGCTGCGAGTTGCTGGCCGATTGCATCGACATAGGACTGTAACTCGGGGTCGTCGTATACGCCGTATTGTTGGATAATGGTTTGGTGATATTGTCGGCCCAGGGCAATTTCGCTGGATTCACTCAGCGTGACAAAATCCCGATTTCCGCTCACCGGGTTGATCGCGCAAGCGGATATCAGTAGAGAAAGTGCCAACAGAATGTGGTTGAAAAAATGCCTGGTCATCGCTCTATTATAATTAGAATTTGAGCCTGTGCGTATATTGCCTGAAGGTGACGAAGCTCAGCTGCAGACTGGCATTTCTAATCATGTCTAAATTCCGCAACCGGTTATTGAGATATAGTGTAATTATCCCTGCTAGTGCTGCCTTTATGCAATATGCGGGCGCGGGTCAGGCTGAAGCTTTCGTCGGGCAAAAAAAAGGGTGCGTAATGCACCCTTATCGAAATTGAATAAAAACTATTTACCGTAACGCTTACGAAACTTGTCGACCTGTTTTGCAGCCTGCAATATATGCTGCTTGCCGGTGTAAAATGGGTGTGACTGACTTGAAATTTCCAGTTTCAGTAACGGATATTCGTTACCATCTTCCCATTTGATGGTTTCGCGAGTTGCCACTGTTGAGCGAGTCAGGATCGCGAATTCAGAGGAAATATCCTGAAATACTACCTCTCTATCCTCTGGGTGAATTTCTTGTTTCATGTCCTGTTTTGATAACCTTGCGGCTTTATCCGGTTTTAAAGGGCGCGAATTCTGACCTTTTATGCAAAAAAGTGCAAGTGTTTTTTAACCCTGGCAAGTCGAGTTACCCTGGGCGCGACGATTTTATTTTAGTGAGTGAATAGCGTCGACCGAAAGTTCAGATTGATGATTCGATGGTATGGCACTGGTGCGGTGAAAACGCGATCTGCAAACCCTGCTAATCGCCGATCTATATTAGCAGTTTCTGATGATTAGTTAGACGCTTTTGTTAAAGTGAAATCTGACTAATTGTACGTAAAACATTGAACCGATTATTACCTTTGTGCTTATCCACATAACCTGTGGACAACTCTGTGAATAACCCCCTAAAGAATTGCTGAAAGGCTGATAAACATTAGGCTTTTGTTAGATTAGTTAAATTTTAACCAGTCAAATAAACTTGTTTATAATCAATGAGTTAAATTATGTCGAAAAATAGCTAAAAAATTTTCTGAAATCCGGTTGACAAAAACCATGAATCTAATTTAGCTGTGTATAAATTTTTCTGCAGAGCTAAAAAAAGGTTGATTTTTAGAGATTTTAAGGCCCAGGAACATTGATTGGAGGTCGTTCAGGAATTGAAAGCCTCGCTCGGTGGGGCAAATATGGCCTGCGTCGAAATTCAGCAGTCCCGATTGGCAGGCTTTTTGTATTGCAGGCAGCACTTCGCTGAACGCTAATCCGGTAGAAGAGATAAATTGCTCGACCTCGAATCCTTCGCTAAGCCGTAGCGCGTTGAGCATAAATTCAAACACCCGGTCCGATGCGCTCAATTCGCTTTCGTGGCTAATACAGTTTCGCCCTGCGGATTGCAGATAAGTGGCGGGTTGGCGTTGACGCACGCGTCGCACAATTCGGTTTTCGCCAACCAGGGTGATTTTGCCATGGGCGCCCGCACCTATACCCAGGTAGTCACCAAAGCGCCAATAATTCAGGTTGTGGCGGCATTGATGCGCATTATCGCTATACGCCGAGATTTCGTATTGCTGGTAACCCTCACTCGACAACAGTTTCTGGCAATCCCGTTGTTGCTCCCAGGCCAGATCATCGTCTGGCATCTGTGCGGGAGGTTGATGATGGAAAAAAGTATTCGGTTCGATGGTGAGCTGGTAATGTGAAATATGCTCAGGCGCGAGGGCTATCGCCTGTCGCAAATCGGCAACCGCCTGTTGCACGGATTGATCTGGTAATCCATACATTAAATCGAGATTGATATTATCGAAGCCAGCCAGTCGTGCCGCCTCAAACGACTGCAGGGCAAGGCTTGCATCATGCACTCGACCCAATAGATTCAAGTGCTCATCATTGAAACTCTGTACCCCGATTGAAAGGCGATTGACACCGGATTCTCGATAAGCCCGAAAATGTGAAATATCTGCGCTACCAGGATTCGATTCGAGGCTAATCTCGGCACTTGCCGACAGGTTTAAAAGCGCGCGCAATCCCGAAAATAATCGATCGATCGCGTCACCGGAGAACAACGACGGCGTGCCGCCGCCGATGAATATTGTTTCCACCGAGCGACCCCAGATGAGTGGCAGATCCTGCTCCAGATCGTTGAGTAACGCGGTGATGTAATCTTG
>CBDUSZ010000166.1:0-7674 GCA_965370015.1 uncultured bacterium
AAAGGCAGAAATTTCTGACGTTAGCAAGCATAAAGAACCTCTATAATATGTAGTTGAAATGATTTGGAACCATTTTGCATGATAAAGTTTCCGCATACCTTCCTGTCGATATTATTAACCGCCCCAGGAATAGCGAAGGATATTTCGATACAAAACTTTCGGTCAAGTGCGACGATAGCCAGGTTAGTGACGGAGCGGGTACAATGATACTGAATATCGCTGCAAATCAATAACAAAGATATTGATTTCCATTATTCGACGAAAGGTCAATTTACCAATGAAATATAGTATATTATCGGTATCTTAAAAAAGTACTAGAGCGCCAAAGCTATAACGATAAGCATAAAAAATGCCGGAATTAGGAAGTTCACCAAAATCAATAATAGAATCCATGGAAATGGGATGGCTGCCCAGTCCCCCCCATATTTTTAGTAAGTTACTCGATATTTGTCATGACCCCGATAGTTCAATTGGAGACCTGGCCGATTTAATCAGCACCGATGCCGTTCTCTCCAGCAAATTAATAATGGCTGTTAACTCTGCGGCATTTTCGATTAACCAGCCAGTAGACAATTTGCAGCATGCGGTGACATTACTCGGCCATGAGCTGGTGAAAACGATGGTACTGACATCGTCAATACAACAGCTTTTTGCGGGTTTAATTAATTCCCGAAAAATAAATATATGTAATATCTGGCTGGATTCTCTATATTGCGCGGTGTTTGCTCAGGAAATCGCACATGCAATAAACTACCAACACCCTCAGAATGCCTACCTGGCGGGGCTGTTTCATGATTATGGGCAAATTGTATTTGATGCTAAATTTCATGAGCAATATGCCGATATTCTGAACTCGGAAACGGAAGATTATTTAGACCACAAAGAAATCTCCAAGTTTGGCGTCAGCCATGCTGAACTTGGTGCCTGCATTTTAGAGCAGTGGCCCAGCCTAAGCCCTGCAATTGCAGACGCCGTGCGATTCCACCACGAGCCAGAAGAAGATCTGAAAGGCTGTGACATTCTTTGTCAAATAGTTGCCGAGGCCACCCATATCGCCTGGCAATGGAGCCGTTTTGGTCGAGCCGATATTAAGTGGCATTCAACATTAGTTGATGATGAAAAGTTAACCAGCATCTACAACCAGGCGAAGGATAAAGTGTCGCAAACAGCCGCTACGCTCGGCATTCCACTAACCGGGTCAGGAGGTCTTACACAAGATCAGCTCACCAAAGATTTAGAAAAAGTAACTATCCGGCTGGGCGGGAAAATTAGAGATGCTTCATTAATTAATGTCATAAATTCTGAAGAAACGCATGCAATAAGTGCCGATTCTCCAAGAGGCCTGCTATTAAAAATTGCTCAGGAATTGCAATTATTATTTTCAATTTCCGACATCGCTTTATTGCTCCCGGACTCGGAGGACAGCAATTTTTTAATCCTTTATGAGCTTAACCATATTCAGTCAGTCAGCAAATTCCCGGTTGATAATAATGACAGTAAGATTATTAGAAGCTTTCGCGACAAAGTTAACTTCTGGATTGAGCCGGAGAAAAAAGATGAGCTAATAAAGCCTATATCTGATCGCCAGATAATTCGAAGGCTGAATCATGATATCGCACTCAGCCTGCCACTGGGCTATGGGGAGCAGGCATTTGGCGTAGTCGTAATTGGCTCAAGCAAGGTGCAAAAAAGTTATTTGGCGAGTCAGGCCAATTTTATTTCCAGTTACCTGAAAAACATTTCCAGCATGTGGAGGAAGCATAGCCGGCTATTGAAACAACAGGCCTTCGAAGGCGATACGAACAGGGAGCAGGAGCAAAGAGATATTGACAAATTAGTGCATGAAATCAGCAATCCGTTAAGCGTTATCGGAAACTATATCGATATCCTCAAAGGCAACTTAAAATCGGACGGCGAAGAAAATAATAAGGAAATAAGGATACTAAAGGAAGAGCTACAAAGAATTGGAAATATAGTTTTAAATTTCAAGGATGCTAAAAACTCTGAATCCCAATCGGTATTTTTGAACGATGAATTAAAAATGTGCATCCCGCTATACGTGAAATCCATCAGCGATGGTAACCAGGTACAAATAAAGTGGAGCCTGGATGCGTCAGACTCGGAAATAAAAATAACCCGGGATGCGTTACGTCAGATTATCCTTAATTTAGTCAAAAATGCAGTTGAAGCACAAACTGGTGATGCAGAAATTACAGTTTCAAGCCACCATTTCGTGAATATAGACGGGGTGGTTTTCGCTCAATTCTCTATTGCAGACCGGGGAAGAGGCGTCGATGCAATCACTCGCCAGCAACTCTTCTCTCCTTTAGCAAGTACCAAAGAAGGCACCAATCGGGGCCTTGGACTTTCTGTGGTCACTGAAATCTTAAGCAGCTTTAATGGAAAGATTAAGTACATGGAAAACGAATTTGGGGGCGCTTCATTTGAAGTGTTAATTCCTTTGTCATTAAAAACATAATCTGGTAAATAAAACCATGGATATTACGTTAATTAATTTTGAAGAAGAAACTCCACGGATTGATAGGCCTGCTTCATTTCTGGTGGTGGATGACGATCTCAATGCTCGAGAAAGCCTGGTCACTCTTCTGCAGAGACAATGGTCCGATATTACCCCGGCCGAAGATGGTGAAGTAGCCCTCACACTCATTCAAAAACGCCAATTTAATATAATAATACTTGATCTCAATATGCCTAAAAAGTCAGGCGAGCAGGTATTAGCATTCATAAAAGAAAAGAAAATAAAATCCACGGTGATAGTGCTGACTGGCGAAGCATCCATTAACAAGGTTACCGAGGCTATTCGCCTGGGTGCCTATGATATTTTCAAGAAACCCTATAGTTTTGACGAGTTGGAGCACGCCATTCGCAATGCCCTGGTGAAATTACATATCGAGGAAGAAAAGGCACAAATTCAAAGTCGTTTAGCCCATTCTGAACAACTTCATCGCTACATAGTGGATAATTCACCCGATTTAATTTATATCTTAAATCTAGCCGGTGAATTTAGCTTTGTAAACGATAGTGTCACCAAGCTTCTCGGCTATGAAAAAGCTGATTTACTGGGAAAACACTACAGTGAATTTATAGCCGACGAAGACCGTTTAAAAGCGGAATATCTTTTTAACGAACGTCGCAAAGCAAGCCGTTCCAGTCGATCCATTGAACTCCGATTAAAATGTAAATCGAGCAATTCTACCAAACCTTTTGAGACCACAACCCGTCCCATAGAACTTAACTCGATGGGAATTTACTCAGCAGACTCAAAGGATAGTAAAGCGAGTACATACCAGGGGACCTACGGTGTGGCGCGCGATATTTCCAGTAGAAAAGAAGCCGAAAAATTAATTACCTACCAGGCCTATCACGATCTTCTTACTAAATTGCCAAACCGGGCGATGCTGCGCGATCGCCTGGATATGGCAATAAAGCAGGCTAAAAGAAGCGGCGAAACACTGATTGTCATGTTTCTCGACCTGGACAGGTTTAAACTTATTAATGATAGCTTTGGACATGTGGTTGGCGATCAACTGTTAATTGAAGTAGCTGCACGTCTCAAGGCTGAAATTAGAACGGGTGACACACTAGCCAGACTCGGCGGTGATGAATTCATGCTGTTACTCCCCCAGCCTACTACCAGGAAGCAAGCTGAAAGTGTTGCGCAGAAATTAATCACCGGTTTGCAACAGCCTTTCTTCTTGAAAGGCAAAGAAGTTTACATCAACGTCAGTATCGGTATATCAGTGTTTCCCGATGATTCTAATGACATCAACACGCTAATAAAAAATGCCGATATGGCCATGTACGAAGTTAAGTCTACCGGTAAAAATGGTTATACATTTTATAATGACAAGCTCGAACATGCCGCCGCAGAGAAAATTTCAATAGAAAGCGGGCTAAGAAAAGCGTTAAAAAATGACACATTGGAAATATACTATCAATCGCAAATAAATGTCAAAACACGGCAGATAGTGGGCGTTGAGGCGCTGCTTAGATGGAACCACCCTCACCTCGGACTACTCTCCCCGGGCTACTTTATTGAACAGGCCGAAGAATCTCGCATCATAGAACAGCTCAGTGAATGGGTGCTAAAACGTGTCGCCAGAGATTTGTTCGGCAATAAAATTTTTCTACAGAGTGAAATTAAAGTCAGCATCAATTTATCTACAACAGATATCAGGAAAAAAGAATTCCCGGAAAATTTCGTTTCTCTTTCTGAGAGTTGTGGTATTGAGCCTGGTCGGCTGGAAATTGAAATTACCGAAAATACGTTTATGAGCGATATCCAGTCTTGCACGCATAAATTGCAGGTTTTGGCGAACAAAGGAATTTCAATCGCAATCGATGATTTCGGTACAGGGTATTCTTCGCTTAATTATCTCCGCGAATTGCCGGTTCACACGGTGAAAATAGATTATTCATTCATTTCTGAAATTGAGCATTCAAAAAAAGGCGCCGCCCTGGTATCAGCAATTGTCGGTATGGCACATGGCCTCGGCATTAATATCATCGCCGAGGGTGTAGAAAACACCCATCAGTCAGATTACCTGGAGGAGTTGGGCTGTTATATAATGCAAGGCTTCCTTTTCAGCAAGCCTGTAGCGGTTGATCAATTTCTGCATGCAGTAGCAACACAGCAAGATAATAATATCTCCACTATGTCTACTGCTTAAGTAGTTGAAATTTTAATATTAAATACATCAATCAGGACCAGCTGAAACCAGGGTCCTAACTGCTAATATAGTGTAAATCAAAGACCTGGCCCCCGAATTGCCAGCAATTCACACATTCGGTCAACCGAGCGGGATAAATCAAACCCTGGATTCCAGTTCCAGTCGTGCCGGGCTGCATTATCGCTCATCACCTCCGGCCAACTGGCGATTAAGCGTTCGACGCTGTCGACGGGTTCATAACGGTATTCGAAGTCTGGAAAGCGTTCAAGCGCTGCACCGGCAACCATGCCTGCAGACAGGTAGTAGGCGTGAAGATTGTAAACATGGCGGCTCAGACTGGAACGATCTGCCGCGCTAAACTGGACGATGCTGTCCACTACGTCTTCGAGAAAGATGGTGGACATGCCAACATTCTGGGAAACCGGGAATACAAATGAATTACCCTCATAGGCCGCACGTAATGCCTGCGACGGAAACGCGGTCACCGCGGATTTCGGCGCATAAGGCGACACCACCAGTGGAAATCTCAGGCAACGAAAATCGAGGCCGTGTTTAACCTTGAAATAAACCCCCAACCGCTCCACCGCGACTTTGGTTACCCCGTACATATTTTCAGGCCACTGCTGGTAATCCTCGGGCATCGGGTCGTTATCAACCTCACCGTAGGTGGCAATGGTGCTGGCGAAAAAGAACTTGTTAACGCCGTGCCTGAGGGCTAGCTTCATCAGTTCAAATGATGATGTGGCATTGATACCCCAGGCTTCGGACAGGTCAAGCTCAGAACTACCAGATAGCAACGATGCCAGGTGATAAATGGTATCGGGCCGATGCGCGCTGATTATTTTTTCGACAGTATCGGTATCACGAATATCACCGGTAATCACTACCTCGTTGTGCCTTAGCTGGTCAGGCTCGGTACCGGGAATATCGAATTTAACCACGCTTTGCCCGCGATTCAACAACTGCTCTGCTACCAGTCGCCCGAGATTACCATTGCCACCAGTGATCAATACCTTGCCAGTTTTAGCGCTCATGGATTACCTTGAAAAATGTTCCGGAAATGAATTAAACAATTTGAAAAATAGCCAGGCCCTTTACGAACCCACAGGGCTTAATTTTGACTGGGCGAACCCGGATCACTTACCAGTCCATTTTTCACCAGCGCCCGGTAGATTTTTTTGCTGCTTTTAGCAAGCCTGTTAAGGTCGCGAAAATTAGGAATGTCACCATCATCCAGTCGGCCTTCCCAGTTTTCCAGTTCCATAGCGATATATTCAATCAGTTTGATTGAGCAACCTTTACATTCATCAGCACAAACTTCCACCGGCGATAGATCCAGAGGCAAGGTCGTCTTAACCTCATGTATTAGGCTCCGCATGGCTTCAGTGGTGTCGGGTTTTCTGGACATTTATGGCTTAAATTAAATTACACCGGTAAATTATAAGTCAATTCACCCAGAATAGAACTTCATCGTGGGCTCGCTTGATGTAATTCGAATGTTTGAAAATAAACACATAACCGGGCACAGGCTGACGACTGGGTAGTACTTGCTGCCATTATGGCTATACTTGGGCGGCTTTTATCCAAATGACAACGAGGAGGCCATTGCCATGCCAGAGCAATACTCAGTCGCACAATACGTTGACGATCTCCGTCGGATTACCGCTGAAACCGACGATGAAAACGAAATATTCAAACAAGTAGGGCCACTTGCCAGACGCTTGTCGAATGAGGACAGTTGGGTGGAGCCCAGATTTTATGAAGTCGATGACGAAACAGGGTTCAGTGCCTTTTTGCTTCATGAAGAAAAAGATCACAGTCTTGCTGTTTTAGCCGTATCCTGGATGCCCGGGATGGGGATAGAACCACACGATCACGGTACCTGGGCAGTTGTTGTCGGGGTTGATGGTATAGAGCGAAATATCCGTTATAAGCGACTCGATGACAGAGACAAGCCGGAATATGCCGAACTGGAGGTTAAGGGCGAGTCAGAAGCTGGCCCAGGTGATTTAGTTTGCATTAAACAGGGTGGCATTCACGCTGTGCGCAACGATAGCGATTATGTGACCCTGTCGTTACATACCTATGGAATGCATATAAATCACACGATTCGATCCCAGTATGATGTGGAAGCCCGCACCGCAAAAGATTTTAAAATCGATATGAAATAGCCGTATAACAACTGCCTGGCGATTATCGCTGGCCGGGCCTACTATAATTCGACCCGAAATGGGAATACTCGGAGGTAATCCACCTGCCCAGGGGCTATGAAGAATTCTACTAATAACCTGTACTATATACCGTCCCCATAGTTACTTTTTATTTGATATCATCTTACCTGCCACTGCTTATTTTTAAGCAGTAAATTTACTTATAAAATTATTTTTTACCGAGAAGTCCATGATTGATTTAAAACCAGTAATCACTGCGTCCGCAGTGATATTTCTACTTAATGCCTGCGAAGACATCATCGATCCCAGTATCGTTGACTTGAGTGAAATATCTGTCGCCGCCCATTCCCTAGTTGATGCTGGCCTGGATGGGACCTATACCACTGGTTGTTATGTTAATAGTAGCGGAATATCGTTTAACGAGGATTTGAGAATTCGTGGCAATACCTGGAACTACACTATCAATGACTTTGGTATTAGCTACTGTACTGCGGCACCTACCGCTGGCACTATTTCAGGAACGTTTATAATTGACGGCGTGAATATAGATACTACCGGCTGGGTTGACAGTATAGGTGGGCCTTCGGCGGCACCACTGGCTGCTGATGGCAGCTTACTAGGTTCTACAGAAACAGTGACACCGCTTCTCATTACTATTTCCGGGGCTACTGGTTCACTCTCTGCAACCTCCGGCACTGCTTCCTTATTTTATGTGGTAGACGATACCGGTGAAGACAATATTTTATATCGTGACTGGGAATTCGATGTCGGCGCCGTTGTAGTGGCAAGTACTTTTGCCCCTTATAAAGAAA
>CBDUSZ010000167.1:0-7658 GCA_965370015.1 uncultured bacterium
TACTAGAGTTTGAGCTGATTTACCAGGCCAGCTGACCAGTTTCGCGCGCTAGTTAAAATAACAAAAACCAGGTTTCAATCATCTGGAATAGTACTCGTCCAAAGATTATTTCTATCCCGAATGGGATGGTGCATTATCAATAAGGGTTGTTTTCTCATTATTGGAATTGTTCTATATTAAATCTAATCACGCCTATCTATTTTGCGGTAAAAGTGCGTAAAATTGTCTGGCAGCCTATGAGTCGCCGTGAATTGTCATTTAGGAAATTCCAGTTCCTCTCGATAATTCTGGTTGGGTAAAATTTTTAAACGTAAACTAGTGTAGGTTAACCAAAAAATACTATGAGCGAATATACTGAAAAATTTGATGCAACCGGTCTTAATTGCCCGATGCCGATCTTACGTTCCAAAAAGGTGTTAAACACTATGTCCAGTGGAGATGTACTGTATGTAATTTCCACCGACTCGGGCTCTGTGAAAGACTTTGAAGCCTTTTGCAAACAGACAGGAAACGAATTACTCGAAAGCACCGAAGCTGAAGGTAAATACCATTATTACATCAAAAAAGGCTGAAATTAAGTAAGTAATAGCATAGCCGATAAATTGCGTTTCCAGGTTTGGCATGCAGTAACCAGCGATAAATACCAGAAACTAACAAAAGATTAAGGAGTATCAAATGAGTGAGAAAAAACTAGCGATAATAGCAACCAAAGGTACCCTGGACTGGGCCTATCCTCCCTTTATCCTGGCATCTACAGCTGCAGCTCTCGGTTACGAAACACAGATATTCTTCACTTTTTACGGCTTACAGCTGCTTAAGAAAAAGCTCAAATTGTCGGTCAGCCCGCTAGGCAACCCGGGTATGCCGATGCCGATGGCAATGGACAAATGGTTTCCCGTTATTGGCACCGCAATTCCCGGCATGCAGGCCATCATGACTATGATGATGAAGCAAAAAATGAAATCAAAGGGAATCGCCAGTATCGAAGATTTACGCAGTATCTGCCTCGAAGCCGAGGTCAAAATGATCGCCTGTCAAATGACAGTCGATTTGTTCGATATGAACTCATCCGAATTTATTGATAACATCGACTACGCCGGTGCCTCAACATTTTTCGAGTTTGCCGGAGAATCGGACGTCAATTTGTTTGTTTAATTATGGGCCCGGCGATTTTGCGGTCCCGCTAGATATATTAAAGGCTCTTTAAATCAATCTCATTGGTTTTGCTAACCGAAGTGATTAATTCTCAGCAGAATAATTTTCTGGCCAGATCGCGGCTACTATCAATCGAATAATAAGTGTGGCCGCAATGGAGAAACACCTTACAACTGTTTTTTATCACACTACCTAACCCGGAATTTAATATGAATAGCCCAAAAAGATTTGCGCGTTTATTCCAGATTATGCTTGCTGTAACGCTATTGACGCTTACTACAGCGGCACCTTTACAGGCGGCTGAAGATGTAAAACCCTTTGTGCTAGCCGCAAAAACTGCCGGGGGTGATTTTTCATCGATCGTCTCTGGTACACGCGAAAAGCTACAGACCGCCGGTTTTGAAATTATCGGGCAATATTCCCCCTATGCGGATGCAGAGGTCATAATTTTTACCAACGATTTTTTGCGAAAAACCGCTACTCAATCCGAACGCGGTGGCTATGGAGCCGCAATGCGCGCCTCAGTCACGTCGATTGAGGGTATGATCGAACTGGTGTACACCAATCCGATTTACTGGGCTAATGCCTACCGTATGAATAACAATCTTGACACTGTCAGTGCTACATTAAAATCTTCATTGGGATTTGAGCAGCAGTTTGGTACTGGAGATAAAACCTACAGCGCAAGTAAAATGCGTAAATACCACTACGCTTTTTTGATGGAATATTTTGACGATCCCAGCGTATTGAAACGCTATGACTCTCATCAACAGGCAGTCGACGCCATCAGCGCCAATCTATCCAAACAGAACGCATCCACTGAAGTGTATCGGCTTAGCCTTGGCCGAGATAGCGAGGGCAAAGAGATGACTCTGTTTGGGGTTGGATTAAAGGGTAAGGACGAAGATGATTGCAGCGCTGATCAATATATAATGGGGCGCATCGATAAAAGTACACCCCGTCACACTGCCCACCTGCCATATGAACTGATGGTGTACGGGAGTTCGGTACAGGCGCTCCACGCACGATTCAGGATTGCCATCAGCTGGCCACATCTACCAATGATGTCGAGCGACACAGGCGCAACATTTCTCAGTATTATGTGTGCACCTGGCGACATCAGGAAAGCGTTGACTCTGGTGGCCGGAGGCAGTTTGAAAAAAACCACTACCGAACGAGATAGATAGAATAGTCCGATCAGCCTCGGCCGAACAAGCTAAGCGATATAGTAGTGCGGGAACCATGAAATATCAGTACTAGCGGATGATGAAAGAGTGTTCGAAAATTTATTGCCCCCGGTGATACTTAAGACAAATTACTTGCAGATGATAATTTTTATACTTTGAACATTTTAATTGCTAATTGAATCAGGAGAAAATGATGAATCAGGCTTATCGAGATGCCACTACTAAAATGGAACAGATGAAAGTAAATCTGGAGTATATACTTGGCTGGCAAGGCGGATACCTTGCCCACCCGAAGCGTGAAGAACAACGTCTGAACGAGGCTTATGAGGCTGGTTATGCGGACGGCGGGGCGAAATCTACCGACAATTTTGGCAACTGGACAGACAATTAATCGTCAAATTCGACCAGCCCGGTAAGTGCTTGCCAGAGTGTGGCTTCAATCTCGGGTGCCTCGCGACCAATAATGTAGTCAGGGATCCATTTATTATCGAGTGCGCCCATTTTTTCCTGAATGTGCGCACCCAGTACACAGCGCATTGCAAAACTGGCTCCCTCATCCTCTGAGAATTTATAAACCGAGTATTCGGCGGTACGTAGATTAGTTTTTTCGATAAACGGCGTTATGTAGTCCCCACTTTGCTGTACGTCGATACGACTTTCTTCCAGCATTCGGGCGAGGTCTTTTACCAGGGCGGTAATAAACCGGCTACGATTATCAGCATTGGTCTGTGCGCAGGTCCGCCGATCGGCCATGTGCACCAGATATATGACTATTTCTTCCATGACGTCGAGGCGTTGGTCCTGGGTCGTGGTTTCGAAATTTTCATTTTCCAGGTTGAGTACCACCTGTGCCGCCAGCTTCCAGATAGCTGCGACCACCGCATTGGACATCTGTTCGATGGATCGTGGGCGGGACTTCTGATTCCACTTTTTAATGACGCGCATATTACCTAAACACCTGCCTAATCACAGACGCAATGGTATCACCTACCCTACAGATAAACGCCACCCTGTGGAGATAGGTGCTAATACCATTGATATATATTTGTTCGCCGGTGAATATTATCACCGGCATATCGACGGCGGCAGCACGAATTTTCCGATCGCAAACTGCAAGCTATCTGGTATTTGAATAACCTGGCCGGGCCAGGTGGTGAAACTGAATACCGCTATCAGGATATCAAAGTGGAACCCGAGGCTGGCAAGTTGATCCTGCTTCCACCCTTCTGGACTCACCAACATCGCGGCCAGACATTGCAGGGCGGCTCAAAATACCTCGCCACCACCTGGGTTGTATTCACCTGGTAGAGGATTGGTTCAGGTCATTTCATTTTCAATCATGCAGGTCCGGTCAAATGGGTATATTTCACCAGTTATGCCTGCCCATAAAGGGTTTCGACTATAGGGCAGTCTAATACATCCCCAAGCGAACATTGCGCCGCAAGGTCGTTTAACGCACGCTCCAGTTTCTTCAGATCGGCGATTTTGTTCCTCACTCCGGTCAAATGTTCGATAGTTAATGCGTGGACTTCACTACAGGTCATTTCTCCACTATCGATCAGCCTAAGAAGCGTACGAACTTCTTTAAGATTAAACCCCAAATCACGACTACGTTTAATAAAAGCGAGGCGATTGAGTTGTGACTCGTTGTAGAGCCTCTGACCGCCTTCGCTTCGTTTCGGCCGGGGCATCACCTCAATCCGCTCGTAGTAGCGCACGGTTTCAATATTGACCCCTGTGCGTCGGGATATTTCGCCAATCAGAAGGCCTTTAACTGGATTTATCCGAGGCATCACATTCTCCACTTGCACCTGTAGTCGCTACAGGTCCTATTATACATCAGCATAATTGATTATAGATAGAGGATTCAATGGCAAGCTTAATTGAAACCGACGGGGTTGAACTCGAGGAACAGGAGGCTCACCAGGGTAAAACCAGCTGGTTTGCGGCTGGAGGTATTATAGGTGCGATAGTCGCATCATCCTGTTGCGTCATTCCATTGCTGTTGACGGTCTTAGGGGTAAGCGGTGCCTGGATGTCAAACCTTCGAGCAATGGCACCCTACCAACCCTATTTCATAGCGATGACAGTCGTGGTAATTGGATTTGGGTTCTACCAGGTTTACTGGAAACCGGGCCAGGTTTGCGCAGTCGGTGCCACCTGTGCTCGACCCCTTCCAAATCGCCTGGTCAAAACAGGATTGTGGACCGGGGCGGCGCTGGTACTGGTCGCCCTGACGTTTCCCTACTGGTTTGACAGCATCGAACCTTATCTACCCTGAATAAAGAGGAAAGCACGATGAATAAATTGAAAACATTACTCACCCTGGGTGCGCTGATCACGATGCCGCTGGCGGCACTGGCCGAACAACAAACCGTCATATTGAAAGTTGATGGTATGACCTGTCAATCCTGTCCTTATCAAGTCAAAAGAGCACTCAAACAAGTTGAGGGTGTCATAAGTGCAAATGCCTCACTGCAAAATCGCGAAGCAAAGGTGACGTTTGACAACGCTGTAACCAGTATTGCTGCGCTGACCCAGGCCACTACTAATGCCGGTTTTCCATCGATGCTAAAGCCCTAAATAGCATGACCCCAATAACTCCACTCAAAGCCGGGGTGACAGGCACGATTATTGTAGCCTTATGTTGCTTTACCCCGGTGCTGGTTATTCTATTCGGAGCCGTCGGGCTTGCCGCTCTGGTCGGATATCTCGATTATGTGCTGTTTCCAGCGCTGGCTTTCTTTATTGCGCTGACTATTTATGCCCTGTGGAGACGCCAACAATTTGAACAAGGTAATAACGATGCCAAAAATCAGCAATAATTATGACCTTGCGGTAATTGGCGCCGGGTCGGCAGGCTTTTCAGCCGCTATTACTGCTGCTGAGCAGGGCGCACAAGTGGCCTTGATTGGCCATAGCACCATCGGTGGAACCTGTGTCAATGTCGGTTGTGTCCCATCTAAGACCATGATCCGCGCCGCCGAAACATTGTATCAGGCCAGGGCGGCGAGTCGTTTTCATGGTGTTGAAGCCAGAGGCACGGTTACAGATTGGTCCGCCGTGATGGCAGATAAATCGCAACTGGTTGCAGATCTCCGCCAGGCTAAATATATCGATGTGCTGCGTTCCTATAGTTCCATTACCTACCAGGAAGGCAAGGCGCGTCTTGCCGATGGTGGTGTTTCGATCGATGGCGATTGCCTCGAGGCGGGCAAGGTCATCATAGCCACCGGTAGCTCGGCTTCGCTGCCAGCAATCGAGGGCATTAATAATGTGCCCTGTCTTACCAGCACCACAGCGCTCGAACTCGATCATCTGCCGGCATCAATGATCGTCATAGGCGGTGGAGTGATCGGCTGTGAGCTGGGCCAGATGTTTGCCCGCATGGGAACAAGCGTGACGATTCTCTGTCGTTCGCGCCTGCTGCCATCGGGCGAGCCGGAAATCAGTGAAGCCCTGAAAGAGTTTCTCGAAGCCGAAGGGGTAAGCGTGAAATGCGGTGTCGTCTACAAGTCGATTCACAAGAATGGAGATATATGCCTTGGCTATGAACTAGACGGCACCAGCCATGACCTCATCGCTGAACAAGTACTGGTGGCAACCGGTCGTCGCCCCAATTCAGACGATCTTGGGCTGGAGGAAATGGGCGTCGAGTTGCTACCCGATGCCGGCATCAAGATTGACGACCGAATGCGTACAACACGTAATTGTGTCTACGCGGCTGGGGATGTTACGGGGCGAGATATGTTCGTTTACATGGCTGCTAACGGTGCAAAAATTGCCGCTGAAAACGCCTTAAATGGCGACAGCATGAGATATGATAATTCCGCTATGCCCGAAGTAGTATTTACCGATCCGCAAGTGGCAACGGTCGGTTTAACCGAAGCTGCCGCAGCTAAGGCTGGATATAGCGTCAAAACATCGATCCTTGGTTTGGAACACGTTCCAAGGGCACTTGCCGCGCGTGATACACGCGGGCTTATAAAGCTGGTCGCAGACGCCGATACGCGAAAACTTATTGGTGCCCACATTATTGCGCCAGAAGGTGCTGACAGCATTCAAACTGCCGCCATTGCGATTAAAGTCGGTATGACAACCGATCAATTGGGAGAGATGATTTTTCCTTACCTTACTACGGTCGAAGGTTTGAAACTCGCGGCTCAAACGTTTGACAAAGATGTGTCCAAACTTTCTTGCTGTGCTGGTTAACAAAGGGGGGCACCCATTGCTTATTCATGCAGAAAATCATTGCCCTGTAATTCGCCGTCTGTATTAATTTTAATCCGCCTGGTCGCTGGTTTGGATCTGAGAATGTAGGCACACATTAATTTTGCATAGGCTTCGTCCTGATTTGTCATGGCGGTCAATAATTTATCCGCAACAATTTGACATCGCTGGGTTTCATCGGGGTCGGGCACCCACCAGCGACTCATTTGCCAGCCGTTATCCATGTCCCTGTCCATTTTCGCAAAGAAGTCCTGCGCTTCACGTACAAGGCTTTCTGGTACATTTAGCGAATAACATTTATCATCGAATTCAATGGTTAATTCCAAATTGCACTCCTGACTTGTGATGCTCATAAAAATTCCAGATATTCTCGATTCTACACAATTAGCGGCGGTTCAGTCAGTACTCCATCAATGCAAATTTATTGATGGCAAACTGTCGGCCGGAGATAATGCCCGAAGACACAAAACCAACCAGGAACTTGCTGCCAACGAAGATCAATTCGATGCACTTAACAGCGTCGTGATGACCCAATTGGTACAACAGCCGATATACTTGAATTCGGCACTGCCGGCGAAAATATCTCTACCAATCTACGCCCGATATACCAGTGGCATGTCCTATGGGATGCATATAGACGACCCGGTAATGGGGGGCACATCGCGCTACCGTTCCGATATATCAATCACGGTTTTTCTCAGTAATCCGGCCGACTACGATGGTGGTGAGCTGTGTATAGAAACAGCTTTCGGGAATAGTGAAATTAAACTCCCGGCCGGGCACGCTGTGCTCTATCCGTCATCCAGCCGCCATGCTGTCAACCCAGTAACCCGGGGTGAGCGCCTGGTCGCGATAGCCTGGGTGCAGAGCATGGTACGCAACCCTGAGCAACGCCAGATTCTGTTCCAGCTTTCCCAGGCGCGAGACCGGCTAAAGTCTCGACCGGAGAGTTGCAGCTACCAGCTAATCGACGACAGTTATGTCAACCTGGTGCGGATGTGGGCAGAGGTTTAAACTCTCAGACCTCTATCCAGCGGTATCTTTATCAATTCAATTTTTTCCGTGGCAGGCTTTTGCTCCTCGGCA
>CBDUSZ010000168.1:0-7654 GCA_965370015.1 uncultured bacterium
CGCAATACACTCTATCAGCCAGGGGGAAGTTTTGGCATGAATCGCAACGACGCGGAATTGTTCTATCAACACTACTTTACGACACTTCGGATCGTAAGGAAGCAGGGCCACAGCTGATCCACGTTCGAATATTTCCCGGCTAAATTCCTCACTGTAGCCACCTCGATATAATTCGTGTGACAGGATATATTCATCCAGCTGGAAATATTTTTGAAACAGGGCCGTGTGTTTGTTGAGCTTCCAGGTGTAATTCATCGACCTTGTTTTGAGGTCATCAAATTTTGCATTTTTACAGCTACCCTCAACCTAGCTGCTCAATTTCCGCACTACTGAGCTCGCGCGCTTCCTCGGGCAGTAGAACTGGAATGCCATCTCTGATCGGATATGCCAGACGCGAAGCCCTGGACAATAATTCCTGATTTTTTTTATCGTAGATCAATGGTCCTTTGGTGATTGGATCTACCAGAATGTCGAGTAAATGTTTATCCATGATGTCGGGTCTCCAACAATTGCATCAATTGATGTTGCAGGTCTCGTGACAGCTCAATCTCAAGCGGCACTACCCATGTATTTTGATTTGCTATACCTTTCAGTTTTACCGCATCCTTGTGGGTTACCAGGATGGGCAGTTCTGGTTTTAAATTTAGGTCCTGATCGGTAAATTCATGATGGTCTGGAAATTCATGTTCGATCGGGTCAATACCAACTTGCCTGAGCGCGGCGAAGAATATCTCTGGAAATCCAATCCCGGCAAGTGCATGCACCTGCTGACCCCTGAAATTTTGAATCGGTAATTTTTCCGCCGGTTTCATTAAATTCCACACCAAACCCAGTGATTCGATGACTTGATCACTGTCACGATTGATTGAAATATCGACCTGCTGCAGTCGACTTCGAGGCTCACGCATAGGTCCCGCCGGTATCAGCAGGCCATTGCCAAATGCAACATAACGGCATACTGCAATTTCGATGTCACGATATAATGCATAGTGCTGTAACCCATCGTCAGACAAGATAACATTTGTTTCTGGATCAACCTGTAAAATTTTCAGCGCGGCGGCAACCCGGTTTGCTCCCACTCCGATCGGACATTGACAAATTTCTGACATCATATTGGCTTCATCACCTACCCGACTATCGGTTCGACCACCGGTGAGTATTTGCACTTTGTTTTCGTTTCCGCTCTTGTAACCACGGGTGATGATAGCCGGTCTGAATCCGTTTCGTTGTAATAACTGGAACAAGGCAACGACTACGGGTGTTTTACCATTGCCACCCAGCGTTATATTACCTACCACGATCGTGGTGACCGGTAGCCGTGTCGATGTCAATAAACCCATGCGATAGCCGAGGCGGCGTAGACTTGCCGCCACATAAAATACCAGCGATAAAGGCATTAGCAATATCGACATCGGATTCATCGACCACAACCACCAGCCCTGACGTTTTTGCGTCGAGGCATTCATCCAATGTGTCAGCACTGTTTTTTCGAGAGTTACGGCGTTATCCTGCATGGCGGCAGGCTCCGTAGTAGTAAGTTCGTTTTCCGTACCATCTCGAAATTGCATCGCGTGCAGTTTGGCGTAAATACCCTCCCTGGCCAATAGACTCTGATGATTACCCTGCTCCACCAGTCTGCCCCGATCGAGCACGATAATATGATCTGCGTGCTCAATAGTTGACAGGCGGTGGGCGATTACCAGGGTGGTACGATTATCCATCAGGTTTTCGATTGCATGCTGGATATAGCGTTCAGATTCGGTATCCAGTGCCGAAGTTGCTTCATCGAGGATTAACACAGGCGCGTCCTTCAATAGAGCGCGAGCAATTGCAATACGTTGTCGCTGACCACCCGATAACAAAACGCCTCGTTCACCTACCATAGTATCCAGTAAATCAGGCATATCTTCGATGAATTCCCAGGCATATGCCTGTTTAGCCGCTTCGATTATCGATTCATCGTCAACCTCACCGATTACGCCGTAGGCGATATTATTGCGTATGGTATCGTTGAACAGCCGCACATCCTGTCCTACATAGGCAATTTGGCGACGTAGATCCTTGATCTTGTAATCCTGGATACGTTCATTATCGAGACGTATTTCGCCTTCATCCAATTCATATAAACGAGGAATCAAATTAACCAGACTGGATTTTCCGCTGCCTGAACGACCGACGATCGCTATGCTCTGATTGGGTTCTACATCAAAACTGATATTTTCGATCACATTTTGTTCGCTACTTCGATACTGTAAACTTACACTATCGAAACTGATACGACCCAGGGCTCTATCCAGATCAAGCTTACCTTCGTCTTTTTCACTTTCGCACGCGGTAAACTCGAAGATACTTTCACCTGCTGCAATACCCTTTTGGATATTCGCGTTAATTGACGACAGCGCACGCATTGGCGCGAATAACATTGTCATCGCAAACAAAAAGGAAACAAAATCTCCGGTGCTTATGACGCCTCGCATAGAATCGGAAGTTGCGAATGCAACGATCGCAGCAAAGGCCAGGGCTACAGTAAACTGAATCAAAGGCATGCTGATCGATTGCGCTATCGACATTTTCAGATTTAATTTCAAGTTACGCCGGTTAGTGTCGGCAAACTTCTTACGCTCAAGATCGTCTCCGCCAAAAATTTTCACTTCACGATTCGAATTGATAACTTCCTGCGCAACATGCGAGACATTACCCATCGAGGTCTGAATATGCCTGCTGATACTTCGGAATCGAGCCGAAATTTTAACCACTATTAGAAATACGATGGGGCCAGCAATGAGAAAAATGGCCGTCAATTGCCAGTTAAGCCAGAACATATAGATGAGTAAAATGAAAATGCGCAACGTATCCTGGATAAACACGGTCAGAGATGAAGATACTGATCCGGCTATCTGTTCAACATCATAGGTAAAACGCGTAATGATCGAAGCAGATGATGACTGGTCATATTCTTCACTGCTCATTGTCATTAATTTTTCAAACATCATGCCACGCAACGAGTTAATCACGCTGCGTCCGATGTAATCCATACAATAGGTGCGCATAAATATAGCCACCATGCGTATTGCGAAAATCAAGATGATAGCCAACGGGATTAATTTTATTATCAGCGGGTCGCGATCGATGAAACCATCGTCCAGCATCGGTTTCATCAAGTAGGCAAATGCAGCTTCCGATATGGCAAAAACCACCATGCCGGTAATCGCCAGAACAAAATACATTTTTTGCTCGAAAGCAAGCGATAGCAGCGCGCGGTAAGCCTGTATGCCGGTCATCTTGCCGGTAATCGGTTTCATCGGATAACCTTATCGGGTGGATACACGTAACATAATGGAGCGTTACTCTAGCGGCCGGGTGGTTGCAATTGAAACCTGGGTGAGCCCCAACCGTGCCACGACATCCATCGCAGTCACCAGCGACTGTACCGGCGATTCTGCATCTGACTGAATCACAATTGGTCTATCGGATCCGTCAAGTGCTCGCTGTAACGCAAATCTCAGCGCCTCACTCTTTTGACTCGACAATTCACGCGCGTTTAAAAAAAATTGGCCGTTGGCGTCAATCATCAAGTTAAGTGGCGCTTTGTCTTTTGTGGTTTCGTTCACACTCGCTTCGGGCAATCTGATCTTCAACTGCGAAGTCGTATCGAATGTCGTGGACACCATGAAGAATATCAACAGCAGGAATACGACATCTATCAGTGGCGTCAGATTGATATCAACTTCTTCGACTGGAGAGGCGCTGGTAAATTTCATGGTTTTGAGAAGCTCTTCCTATCGCCCTGCAAGAATTCAACCAGCTTCATCGCCTCCTGTTCCATACCGACTACCAGTTCATCAATTTTTCGTTTCAGGTGACGATGGAAAATCAGGCTCGGAATTGCCACCGTCAGTCCTGCTGCGGTGGTGATCAGGGCTTCAGATATTCCTCCAGCGAGTTGACCGGGATCTCCAACGCCCAGGATGGTGATCGCGGTGAATACTTTAATCATACCGATTACCGTACCCAGAAGTCCGAGTAACGGCGTTATCGCCGATATCGTGCCGAGGGTATTCATGAAGCGCTCCATCTCGTGCACTACGTGACGACCGGTTTCTTCGATACTTTCACGAATCAGGTCACGCGACAGATGCCGATTAATTAATCCGGCGGCAAGTACCTGCCCGAGCGGCGAGCCATTTTCAATCTGATCGATGTGTTTATCGGTGAGAGAGTTTTTATCGAGCAAATTCCAGATGCCGGTCAACAGCTTCTCGGGAATCACTTTTTTCTGTCGCAAGATCCATAAACGCTCAACAATAATCGCCACTGCTATAACCGAGCATAGCAATATTGGGACCATAAGCCAGCCACCTGCCTGAACCAGTTCGAACACGTTTTTTCCTCCGTTTGGAATGCTGCACATGATACTGTAATCAGGTCAGCGATGAGAAGAATTTTTACCGCACAGAGCATCGATTATTAGTGCAAACCTGTTTCAACGAGTTCGACTTAGCCCGTAGCAGCCATTCAATCAGCGAAAGCGCCACTCATATCTGGATACCATAATTTTAATCTATGCCTGCGATGGCTACTGACATTTAGGCCGCTTGCACTACTGCGGATGGTAATCGCTCCGTGTTGATCAGTACGATATATCTGACTGCCTATCAGGCGATATTGCTTAAGTATTCTGGCTTTGGGGAAACCCCATCGATTGTTTCTGCCAACCGTGAATATCGAAATCTGCGGGCGTATTTTTTGCAATAAGCCGGCAGTAGAAGAGGTTGTGCTGCCATGATGCGGGGCGAGCAAAACCGACGATTTCAATTTATCCGGCATCGTGCTTAACAGGCGTAGTTCCTGTTCAGCCTCAATATCACCCGATAATAATGAGGAGTGAAACCCGCTCACTTTTAATACGCATGAGCGATTGTTACTACTTTTCAGCCCCATGGTGCCGGGTGGACTTAAGAATTCAAAACTAACCCCATCCCAGTACCAGGATGGGTACAGATGGCAGGATCGAATCGGCGAGCGCAGTCCGAATCTCTTTATCATCTCAACCGGAGTCCCCGATATCAATCTGTCGGGATCGTATGTTTCCAGTTCACTATAAAAACCACCGCTGTGATCCGCATCTATGTGACTGATGATCATTAAATCAAGTTGTTTAATGCCGTAGTGTCGCAGATACGGCTTAAGCACCCACCGTGCGGTACTAAAGCCATGTGCATTTCCCGGCCCAAAATCATATACCAGGCTGTGATTCCTGGTTTGAATCACTGCCGATGTACCCATACCAACATCGAGCACGGTAAACTGATAAGTACCGTATTCGATTTCCGGCCTTTGCCAGATAAATGGCAGCAGCAATAGTATCACCGCTGGTTTTTTTCCAGGAAACCCCTTTGGCATCAATAGTGTCAACAAACCCACTGCCGACAGACCAAGCAGGGCGTATGGAATGCCACCACTCGGATAGGCCGCCAAACCAGAATCGAGTAATAATGCGAGATAATCCAGGAGCATGCTTAATAACTGGTTTGTTGCGATATACAACCAGTTTGCTAACAGTAAATCGAAACCCGCCAGCAAGCCTGCCAGTAAACTGAATGGCACTATGATTAAACTTACCAGTGGGATAGCCACGATGTTGGCAAAAAAACTGGCCGGATTCAGTTGATCGAACAAAACCACACCGAGTGGAACAAATAACACCGAAAACAATAACTGCACTACCGTGATCTGTCGCCAGCGACTGCTTTGATGGGTTAACAGATATTGCGCAAATGCGATGATTAATAACGCGCTGATACTCAACCAAAACGAGGACGAACCAACTGCAAGCGGATCAAATATGAGGATTACCAGTGCCGCGATTGCTATGCTGTTGATGAGGTTGATGCCGCTGCGAAAACTCAGTGCCAGGAATACCACGGCGAGCATGATTAACGCCCGCACCGTCGGCAGGCTAAAACCGGCTAAAGCGGCATATATGAATCCAGCAGAAAATCCACAAGTAGCAGAAAACAGTAGACGATTAAGTCCAATACGATAAAATCCGATCTGCCAAAACCATCTTCCCAGATAAAAAAACAGGGCGGATATCATGCCGATGTGCAGGCCCGAAATTGCCAGTAGGTGAGCGGTACCGGAATCCTGTAATAACTGTCGGTGGCGGACAGGGATATCGGCCCGGTAACCAATAGTCAACGCCTTAATTAAACCTGCATTCGAACAGTCGGTGCAATACTGTTCTACACCCTGCCCGATTCGGCTACGCCACAGATTTATATCCCAGGGGTCTGGCGCCTCGATTAACCGATTTAAAGGAGATGATTTAACATAGCCGCTTGCTCCGATACGCTTCACGAATAGCCATCGTTCGTAGTCGAAGCCACCGGGGTTTTGATAACCATTTGGAAATTTCAGTTTGACCTGAAATTGCCACCGCTCGCCTGCATTGATTTTCTGATCGCTGCGATACCAGCTCAGTCGGATCAGTTCCGGTAAGGGATTAGAATAGCCCGCGATAGAGTCGGGTTTAAATAAAAACCTGATTGACCCGGATCTCTGCTCGGGTATGTCAGCGATTACCCCTTCTATCTTTAGTATCTGATTGTCGTAATCTCGAGCCAGCCTGATATCGAGTGCCTGTTGAATATTCAGGCAAGCCCACAGGTAAGACGCAATCAGCAGGATCAGGAATCGATATTTGGAATTAAAAAAAGCGAGTAATAGTAAAATTGGCAGATAAGATATCCAGTATCGATCGGGTATGTCACTGCTGTAAAAAGCAGCTACTGAACCTATGGTCAGTGCCATTGCCGTTTTAATCATGCCGTCCCTGCGTATCATCCCTTTTACGCTTTACACATTAGGTGATTAGCATTGATAATACAATTCAGATGCCAAAAAAACTGATCAAGAAATTTCTGCCGCACCCAGTAGTAATTGCTGAAAATCGCTTGATCAAACTTCTAGGTCCCCGATTACAGGATCCCAGCCTCTGGCATATTAATCGAAAATCCGTCTCTGGCGGCGTCGCGATCGGGGTATTTTGTGCGTTTATACCGCTACCGCTGCAGATGCTAATCGCGGCCATAATGGCCATTATATTCCGCTATAATATTCTCGTAGCGGTTCCCACCGTGTGGATCAGTAACCCGCTAACTTTCGCCCCAATATTTTATTTCTGTTATAGAATCGGCGCTGCAATACTCGACATCCATCCCGATGACTTCTATTTTGAATTGAGCCTTGACTGGATATTGACGGAATTACTGCATACCTGGCAACCCTTTCTACTGGGCTGCCTGGTAGTGGGTACAGTTTTTGCGTTTGCGTCGTATCTGCTGATGCAGTCTCTATGGCGTTACCATGTCTGGACACGCATTAAAATTCGTAGAAACCGGAGACGTAGAAGCAAGGTTAATTCCGAAAACACATGAACCTGTTGTGGATTATTATAGTCACCTGCTTCAGTGTTATTGCCAGCACCAGTTTGTGATTTCACCTTTCACATAAACCCCGCGGTATCGACTCCGTCGTATGAATTCTCGAACATATAAATTACCCGATTATCCGAATCCTCGCCCTGTTAATAATTGCCAGCCGGATTTATCCAGTTATTAGTCCTGATACTACGGCCGCTGACTACTGGCGT
>CBDUSZ010000169.1:0-7591 GCA_965370015.1 uncultured bacterium
GCTATCGGGGAAAGCAGTCGTTCTAGAATCCTCGGTCAACGGCAGAAGTCGACCCTAAAGCGTCATTCAGGAAAAGGGGGGAGACAGCATGCTCGATACCATTGGTTTTTAGGAAAAGAGCCGTTTATTCTTCTTATACTTTTAAAGCATACCTTAAGATTCAAGATTTTTTAGACGTTTGTACACTAACTGTACCTAGTACACGCTCAATATCTTCACTTTTACATTTAGGGCACTTTTCTTTGTGTTTGTCATGCTCTTGGAACGATTCGACAATGTCAAAATCATGACCGCAATTGTTACATTTGAATTCGTAGATTGGCATGGTGTCTAGTAATTATTGTCTGTTTCTACTTTATATATTGCTTAATTTTTTTTTAGTTGATCTGCGTCAATAAAACATCTAATTAGTGCTTTACAGTTAAACGATCATCTCATGCCTGGATATTTATCCAAAATGCTGGGGGGGGACTTGGCTGAACTTTGAGATTGGTGAAAGACTTTGATACATGCGGCGTATTACGGCGCTCTAATACGCCCTACGGCGCTCAATTTTAAAGGCGACGTCTAATAGTCTTAGTGTCAAACGTCTGCATTGTGCTGTACAGGACAATAATTTGAATGCGTACTATCGACCCTCTGCTGTCATTCCTGACAGATTGCCGCATAGGTCAGAAACGGCACACAGCGGTCATTCACCTGGAACTACACACAGAATTGGAAGCGGGGACATACACTCGTCATTACTCTATTGCGCGGTCCATCCGCCATCAATGGTAAAAACCGAACCGGTGATCTGAGCGCTTGCATCGGAACACAGGAATGTGACCATGGCAGCAATATCAGGCGGTGCAATAAAAGTTTTTGAGGGCTGCTTTTCGCCGAGTATCGACTCAGCAGCATCTTCAGGGCTCATATTTTCAGCCAGCGCTTTAGCAGTGATCTGCGATTCCAGCAATGGTGTTCGGACATATCCCGGGCATAGTGCATTACAGGTGATCGGTTCGGCCGCTGTTTCCAGTGCGACCGTTTTAGTCAGACCGACAAGTCCATGTTTGGCCGCCACGTAGGCTGATTTGTGTCGACTAGCGACAAGCCCGTGAACGGAGGCGATATTGATAATTCTTCCCCATGCATTGTCACGCATCGCTGGTAAGGCTTGCCGGATCAGTCGAAATGGCGCTGACAGGTTGATCTCGACAATGCGATCCCAATGTTCATCGGTGAAAGCCTCAACCGGGGCAACATGTTGAACACCGGCGTTGTTAACCAGGATATCAATAGCACCGAAGTTATCTAAAGCATCCGGAATCAGTTGGGCAGTTTGCATTGGTTGGGTAAGATCGGCATCGTGGAAAACCACTTCAGCCGCACCTGCAGCATACAAATCTGCTATCGCATTTTCGACTACAGGAGGCGGGTCGATACCATGAATCATCAACCGGCAACCTGCTTTAGCTAAATGACGCGTGATTTCCAAACCGATGCCACTGGTTGATCCAGTGATCACTGCAATTTTTCCTTTCAGCAGCGTTGTCACACTAATGTCCTGCCCCCATCAACATAGATGGTCTGTCCGGTGATAAAGCCTCCGCCCGGAGATAGCAGTAATAACAGGGCACCAATCAAATCGTCAGCTTCTCCCAGGCGACCCATTGGAATTGCCGATATCGCATTACGCCGGAACCCTGGCTCTGACAGGTAATCTCGAGTTAACGGGGTCTCGGTCAAGGCTGGTCCGATGGCATTGACGAGAATGTTCTTCGGCGCCCACTCACGTGCCAGCACCCGAACCATTTGCGTGAGTCCCGCCTTGGAACTTGCATAGGCGGCATACTCGGCGTTGGCGACAAAGCTGGATACCGATGCAATATGGACGATCCGTCCGCCCACATCGCCCATTTGTTCGGCAACGGTTCTGGAGAATAGAAAGGCACCGGTCAGGTTGACATCGATACACTGGCGAAATACTGCCTCATCGAACGTGGCGGAGGCAGCTATAGGCAATAGACCGGCCGCATTGATGGCGCCATCAATCTGCCCAAACCGGTTCTGTGCGAGTTGCACCAGCTCTGAGAGCGAATGCTGGTCGTTAATATCAGCAACCTGGGTCAGTGCATCTGGAATCGCCGCAGCTATGCGCATAAGTGCGGTCTCGTCATTATCAAATAGAACTAACCCGGCACCACGTTCAAATAGTGCCCTGGCCATCACATTGCCCAGGCCACCGCCTGCACCAGCAATCAAATAGACCTTTCCGTTGACATTAAATAGTGGATCTACCATGGGTTCGAGCTGGCTAGTCAAGGTTACGAATGACGAACAGCGGCTGATCGAATTCGACCAGCTTACTGTCTTCCGCCAGGATGGATTCAATGATTCCGTCCGCGGTTGCTTCAATAGTGGTGTAGAGCTTCATTACCTCGATCAGGCACAGTGTGTCACCAGCAGCAACCTGCGAGCCTTCACTAACAAACGCTGCTTCATCGGGTGTCGGACGGCAGTAAAAAGTTCCGACCATGGGCGCCCTCACTGTCATACTATTGGTATCACTGCTCGGCGTGTCATCATCGTCCGCAACAGTTGTGCTCACCGATGACTGGGTTTGCTTTTCCAACGGGGGGGCGATGCTTTCTACTTTAGGCGTCGAATTTTTAACCTCACTCGATGCGCCACCACGGCGGACGACCAGACGCGTGTTTCCCAGCTCAAGCACGACCTCTTCGCAAGAGGAAGCGTCTATGATCTTTAAAATTTCAGCGACTTCTTTGTAGCTCAGCGACATGAATTCCTCCTCGATATCTAACGATTGGTGCGGCGTCTATAGGTAGCGGCCAGATTTGCGGCCGCTTTCCTCATTTGCGGTACGTAAGTCAGCATTTCGTTCAATGTCATGCGTGCCTCCGGTGCGGAAACTGCAATGCCACCGAAACACCGTCCACTGTCATCGACGACGGGGACGGAGACGCAGACAACACCATGCATGAATTCCTGGTCGTCGGTGCCGATACCATCCCGGCGGATGTTTTCGAGTGCTAACACCAATGGTTCTATGGCGGTGATTGTATTGGCAGTGTAGGCAGATCTGGGTATGGATTCGATCAAAGCCCGTAAATCGGAATCAGGCAGGCGGCTTAACAGCAACTTGCCAACCGCTGTACAATGCGCGGGAACGCGACTTCCAGCATCGAAGCGAAGCCCTAATGGCCACTTGGCCTCGACTCGATCCAGATAAATTATCTCGCCACCGCTTAGTACGCCAAAGTTAACGGTTTCACCAATCTGGTCAGAAACGCCCTGCAAAATTGAGTGACGTAGCGATCTTGGGGCGGCCGCCGCGAGGGTTCGGTATGCCAAATCTACAAGCTCGGCACCCTCAATAAAACCGGTGTCAAAACCGTCGCGCTCAAGAAACCCCATTTCGATTAGCATGTTGACGACCCTGTGCGCGGTCGGCTTGGTCATTCCCGTTTCGCGGATTATATCGGCCATCCTGGTAGGTTCAGGGTTCAGGGAGACAACTTCCAGGACGGAAAAAGCCTTCCCTGTTATACCCGAACCAACCAGTTGCTCATAACGCTCACCATCGGCAGTTAATCCTGTATCGGGCTCGCGGCCGGTGGTGTCGACTATAGAAAATTGTTTGGTCTTATCAATCATAAACAAAGCCTGTTGCAGGAAAACTTGACAGTGTTTCAATCAGGTTTACACTATGCCTGTCTTGAATGATAAAATCAATCGTCTTATATAATGAGACAAATCTAGAATCCAGTTTTTTCCATCACAGGCATATTGGTGATCTGCATGACTGATACGAAGGGTTTCAAACGTGTTTTGATCGCTAATCGCGGCGAGATCGCGCTTCGAGCGATCCGTGTCTGTCACCAGCTTGGCCTGGAGGCAGTTGCCGTTTATTCCACTGCTGATGCTCACTCTCCGCATGTTTGGGCCGCTGACAGGGCGGTGTGTATCGGTCCGCCTGCGGCACTCGACAGCTATCTGTCGATTTCATCGCTAATCCACGTTGCGATAGAAACGGGCTGTGACGCAGCCTACCCCGGTTATGGCTTTTTAGCCGAAAACGCCAAATTTGCGGAACAGTGTAGGCACCACGGAATGAAATTTATCGGTCCGGATGTCGAAACAATCACCGTCATGGGTGACAAGTCAAAAGCGCGTGAACTGGCGCGATCGAGGGGTGTGCCCGTTGTACCCGGTTCGGATAGCGCTTATGTCGATGTCGAGGTCGCTCTCGAGGTAGCTGAGAAAATCGGTTTTCCGATGCTTATAAAGGCTCGTTCAGGCGGTGGTGGTCGGGGCATGCGGGTTGTTAACAAGTTGTCAGAATTTACTACCGCCTTTTCCCAGGCGACGCGTGAAGCCGAAGCGGCTTTTGCTGACGGCGCCGTCTATATGGAGCGTTTCTTTCCTACCGTACGTCATATTGAGGTTCAGGTGTTAGGTGATGGTAAAGGTGGTGCTGTGGTTTTCGACGAACGCGATTGCAGTGTGCAAAGACGCCACCAGAAACTGATTGAGGAATCGCCCTCTCCTGTGGTTACGCCTGAGCTTCGCCAACGTTTGCTTGAAGCCGCCGCACAACTGACGAAAGGTATCGGTTACGAGGGGGCAGGCACAGTGGAGTTTATTCTTTCCGTGGAAACTGGAGAATTCTTTTTTATCGAAATGAATACCCGAATTCAGGTCGAGCACCCGGTAACAGAAATGCGCACCGGGATCGACCTGGTTCGGGCGCAGTTCGATATTGCCGCAGGAAAGCCGCTGGTGGAACACGATGCCAGCAGACAACCCGGCGGGCATGCCATCGAATTTCGGGTTAATGCCGAGGATTGGCAACGCGACTTCCAGCCGACACCCGGTATCTTAACTCGGTGGCGTCCACCGACAGGCATCGGCATTCGTCTCGACAGTGCTGTATTCGAGAACCAGCGTATATCACCTTTCTACGATTCGATGATCGCCAAGCTGATAATCCATGGCAGCTCGCGAGAGGATGCCCTGCATAAATCCCGTGATGCCCTGAAACGGTTTGATTGCCAGGGTGTTCCTACCACTATTGACTTTCACCGCATGCTGGTAGACGACGAAGCGTTTATCGGTAATGCCGTTCATACCCGATGGATTGAAACCGAATGGGCGGGTGCTAAATCCGAGGAAGCGCTTGCATGAGCCGAACTGTACGTTTGATAGATGTGACCTTGCGTGACGCCCATCAGTGTCTGTGGGCGACGCGCATGACAACCGCCATGATGAAGGATATCGTTCCCAGGCTCGATCGCGCCGGCTTCGAAGCGATCGACCTGGTCGGTGGCGCGGTATTTGATGTCTGCGTGCGTTATCTTCGAGAAGACCCATGGGAGCGCATGCGCATACTCAATAGCTGGGTCGAAAACACACCACTGATCATTCACACCCGTGGACAAAGCCTGTTTACCTTCGAGTTTTTTGCCGATGATGTGGTCGAACTCGCGGCTGAGCGGTTTGCCGCCAACGGTATGCGTTATCACACGGTTTATGATGCATTAAATGATATTCGTAATCTGGAAATCCCCATCCGGGCAGCACGCAATCTCGGTATTTATACCGTGCCGGGACTGGTCTATTCGCAAAGTCCTGTGCATACCGATACTTATTACGCACAGAAGGCTCAGGAATTGGTCAAGATCGGAATCGATGGAATTTTTATTAAGGATCCCAGTGGCCTTCTCACACCAGAGCGCATCGCCACACTGGTGCCAGCAATCAGGGCGGTGATCGGTGAACTACCACTTCAACTTCATGCGCATTGCCTTTCGGGACTGGCGCCCTATGTTGCGCTGCAGTCGGTTCAGTACGGCGTTGATGTGGTACATACCGCGACTTCGACGCTTGCCAACGGCGCCTCTCACCCACCGACGGAACTTTTCGTCAGGAATTGCCGACGCCGGGATTATTCAGTCGATCTTGATCTGACCGAGATCGAAGAGGTTGCAGAGCGTTTGGCATATATCGCCGAGCGTGAGGAAAAGCCGGTTGGGGTGTCTGTGGAGTATGACGAGTTTCACTTCCACCATCAGGTGGCTGGCGGCATGATCTCGAACCTCCGATTTCAACTGGAAGGCATCGGTCTGGAAAACCGAATTGAAGAAATTCTCGAAGAGGCAGGTCGAGTTCGTGCTGATCTTGGTTATCCGATCGTCGTCAGCCCATTTGCGCAATACATTGTTACCCAGTCAGTACTCAATGTTATGGCTCTGGATCAGGGTCGGGAGCGGTTCAGTACCGTTCCGGATGAAGTGCGCCTTTATGTACGTGGTGGTTATGGCGAAATTGCAGGGGATATCGACGCCAATCTCTATGACCGTATAACCAGGGGCGCGGAACCAATCACGGTGCGCCCTGGTGCCCTGGTCGAGCCCGCGTTAAAGAAACTGAAAAAAAATCGTGGCCCATTTTGCAGCGATGATGATTTGTTGCTCGCCGCCTTTTACGATGACACACAGTATGCCGCACTAAAACAAGCGGGTGCCATTTCAACCGACTATCCGCTGATGGAAACCCCACTATTGACGCTAGTCAAAGAAATTGCAGATCGACCATCGATTAAAAGCTTTCATTACATCCAGAAAAACGTTTAACCAAAAACCGGGATAATTACCATGTCTAGGCCCTGTATTATCACGGTCGCTATCACTGGCGCGATTCCAACCAGGCAAGACACGCCCGCGGTTCCGATTACGCCATCCGAACAAATCGAATCCACACACGAGGCATACGAAGCTGGTGCTTCCTTAGTGCATATTCATGTACGTAACGAAGATCAGACACCATCTTCCGATCCTGATAAATACCATGAAGTCCAGCAAGGCGTGAGAAAACACTGTCCAGGTATGATCATTCAATTCTCTACTGGCGGACGGGGTCGCGACCAAAGCAAACGCGCAGGTATGCTTCACCATCGCCCCGATATGGCTTCGCTCGCGACGGGTTCGGTTAATTTTCCCAGGGGCATATATGAAAACCCGACAGATTTCGTCGAGGGTTTGGCAGCCGAAATGCTCAAGTATCACGTTAAACCTGAAATCGAAGTGTTCGATGTCGCAATGCTTTACAATGCCGCAAATCTCGTTAAGAAGGGATTATTGAAGGCACCTGTCCATCTGCAGTTTGTTTTAGGCATTCCCAATGCGCTTCCGGCTCGGCGGTCATTGCTTGAGTTCCTGATCGTCGAAGCCCATGACGTTTTACCCGATGCGACCTGGGCCGCAGCCGGTATCGGGCGTCATCAATTTGAAGTCAACCAATGGTGTCTCGAGTTGGGCGGGCACTGCCGGACGGGACTCGAAGATAATATTAAAATTGCCCCGGATCGGTTGGCGGCGAGCAACGCCGAGTTGGTAAGGAAGATTGCCTATATCTCCAGTGAATATAATCGGCACCCTGCATCTCCATTCGAGGCGAGGGAAATCCTTGGAATGAGCATGGCTGCCGATCCCAGATGCCAGCTTTCTGTTTAGCTGTATATTTTATTCGGGCTCTATATACCATATCCAACACTCCATCTATTTATCATAAGATTAAAGTGTTGCGT
>CBDUSZ010000170.1:0-7570 GCA_965370015.1 uncultured bacterium
GCGACACCGGAGCAGTTGTCGAGGATGCTCGTGGTAACCTTGTCCCCTTCATGCAATTATGTGAGCTGGCTTCCTGGTGTGGCTATAATACGATGATGCCAGGCGACGACAAAGTGCATCATTCAACGGCAAGGAAATCCAGTCCATGTTCGTCGATCATTTCCAGTACTCGACCCCCTCCGCGTGCGACACAGGTGAGCGGGTCCTCGGCAATAATCACCGGCAAGCCGGTCTCTTCCATAATCAGTCGATCGAGATCACGCAGCAGCGCACCACCACCGGTGAGAACGATGCCACGTTCAGCGATATCGGATCCTAGTTCTGGCGGAGTTTGTTCCAGGGCATTTTTCACCGCGCTGACAATTCCGTAAAGAGGATCTTGCAGCGCTTCGAGTATTTCATTGCTATTCAACGTGAAACTGCGAGGCACGCCTTCGGATAAGTTCCTGCCCTTGACTTCAATTTCGCGCAAATCCTTGCCAGGATATGCCGCGCCGACCTCGATCTTAATTTTTTCGGCGGTAGCGTCACCGATTAAAATGCCATAATTGCGTCGCACATAATTTATGATTGCATCATCGAAACGATCACCGCCGATACGCACCGAGGCCGAATATACGATCCCGTTGAGCGACATAATTGCTACTTCAGAGGTGCCACCGCCGATGTCGAGTACCATCGAACCCTGCGGTTCGTCGACTGGCATGCCAGCACCGATTGCCGCCGCCATCGGTTCTTCCATCAGGTAAACCTTACGCGCACCGGCACCCATTGCCGACTCGCGGATTGCGCGGCGTTCTACCTGAGTGGCACCACAGGGTACGCAAATCAAAACGCGCGGGCTGGGTCGGAAAAACTGGTTTTCATGAACTTTGCGGATAAAATGCTGCAACATTTTTTCGGTATAGGTGAAATCGGCAATAACGCCATCTTTCATTGGTCGCATGGCATCGATATGTTCCGGGGTCCTGCCAAGCATTTTTTTTGCCTCGGTACCCACAGCCTCAATTGATTTTGGACCGCCAGGTCCGCGATCCTGACGAATGGCGACGACCGATGGTTCGCACAGGACTATGCCCTTACCTTTCGAATATATAAGCGTATTGGCCGTTCCTAAATCGATAGATAAATCATTGGATAACAAACCGCGAATTGCTGAAAACATGTGTTGCTTTTAACCTGAATAATTATGTGTTATGAGTGCGTGATGGCACGGAATTCCCTGGTAGGGTGCAAATATGGCCCAGATCGGGCGTACTCTAGCAATGAGCAGTCGATTGGGCAAGGAAGAAAGCGCCAATATACAGGCGTTTCGGTTAAACTAAATGTGAAATTATGCTAAGTTTGCGGGCTTTTCAACCGCTATCCTGGAAAAACTCTGAAATGACTCTGAAAAATGAAGATGTGCGAAGTATTGCGCAGCTTGCACGCCTGCAGATTAGCGATTCCGCAGTGGTGCAATTAACCACAGATTTATCCAATATTCTCGCACTCGCAGAACAAATGAAAGCGGTGGATACCACGGGCGTCAAACCAATGGCGCACCCACTGGATGCAGTACAACGCCTGCGCGATGACGAGGTCACCGAAACCAATCAACGCGAGAAGTTCCAGCGCATCGCCCCCGATGTTAAAAACGGCCTTTACCGTGTGCCCAAAGTCATCGAGTGAAGTTGATAATGACTAAAACCATTAAACAAATTCAACAGGGCCTGGCACAAAAGAAATTTTCCAGTGTCGAAATTACGCAGCATTATCTAGACCTGATCGAGTCGCATAATCCCTCTATCAATTGTTTTATTACGGTAACCGACGAGCTTGCTTTGCAGCAGGCAAAAACCGCCGATGCGCTGATTGCTCGCGGCGAATCCAGGGCGCTGACCGGAATACCTGTGGCCCACAAAGATATCTATTGTACCGACGGTATCAGGACGTCCTGCGCCTCGAAGATGCTGGATAATTTCATTGCCCCCTACGATGCCACGGTAATCGCGAAGTTCAAGCAAGACGGCGCGGTGATGTTGGGTAAAACCAATATGGACGAATTCGCGATGGGGTCGTCGAACGAAAATAGTTTTTACGGCGCGGTCGCCAATCCGTGGAATTTCGAGCGAGTCCCCGGTGGTTCATCTGGAGGCTCTGCCGCTGCGGTCGCGGCATCGCTGGCACCTGCTGCTACCGGGACCGATACCGGTGGGTCGATCCGCCAGCCCGCCGCACTTTGTGGTATTTCCGGCATTAAGCCAACCTATGGCCGGGTTTCGCGCTATGGCATGATCGCTTTCGGCTCTAGCCTGGACCAGGGTGGCCCGCTGGCGCGCAGCGCCGAGGACTGTGCCATATTGTTACAAACCATGGCGGGTTTTGACCCGCGCGACTCGACTTCGATTGAACAGCTCGTGCCCGACTATAGCGAGCACCTGAATGAAGACATCAGCGGTTTGAAAATAGGCCTGCCAGAAGAATACTTTGCTGAAGGCCTGGATGCAGATGTCGCCAGGGTGATCGAAATTGCGATCGATGAGTATCGCAGGCTTGGTGCCGAAATCGTTGATATTCAGTTGCCCAACTCAAAGCTTTCAATTCCGGTTTATTATGTGGTCTCCTCTTCCGAGTGTTCTTCGAACCTGTCGCGTTTTGACGGCGTGCGATTCGGACATCGTTGTAATAATCCCGTTGACCTGGAAGACCTTTACAAACGCTCACGCGACGAGGGGTTTGGCGATGAGGTAAAACGGCGCATTATGATCGGCACCTATGCTTTGTCAGCCGGTTATTACGATGCTTATTATTTAAAAGCCCAGCAACTCAGGCGCCTGATCAAGCAGGATTACGACAGGGCTTTCGAAAAAGTCGATGTCATACTTTGTCCGGTTACCCCGGAAGTAGCGTTTAAACAGGGCGCTAAAACCGATGATCCGGTGAGCATGTATTTACAGGATATTTACACCCTTGCGCTGAATCTCGCTGGCCTCCCCGGCATGTCGATACCGGCTGGCTTTTCGCAGGGGTTACCAGTCGGTATGCAATTAATCGGTAACTATTTCGACGAGCCACGCCTGCTCAACGTGGCGCACCAGTACCAGCAGGTGACGGACTGGCATTTGCAAACACCGGAGCTGAAATAATGGCAAACTGGGAAACGGTCATCGGGCTCGAAATTCATGCCCAGCTTTCGACAACGAGTAAGATATTTTCCGGCGCTTCGACTGCGTTTGGTGCAGATCCGAATACTCAGGCCTGTACGGTCGACCTCGGGTTTCCGGGGGTATTGCCAGTGCTTAACGCTGAAGTGGTTAATATGGCAGTCAAATTTGGTGTGGCTATCGGTGCCGAAATAACGCCGATATCGGTATTCGCACGCAAAAACTATTTTTATCCCGACCTGCCGAAAGGCTATCAAATTTCACAGTTTGAACTACCCATTGTAGGCAGGGGTCAACTCAGCATCAGTATCGAAGAAGGCGTTAGTAAAATAATCGGCATTACCCGTGCCCACCTTGAAGAGGATGCGGGCAAGTCGTTACACGATGAATTCCCTGATCAGACCGGTATCGACTTGAACCGCGCCGGTACGCCATTGTTAGAAATCGTGTCCGAGCCCGATATGCGTAGCGCGAAGGAAGCCGTTGCCTACGCACGAAAAATACATGCATTGGTACAGTACCTTGATATCTGTGACGGTAACATGCAGGAGGGCTCCTTTCGCTGCGATGCGAATGTATCGGTTAGACCGACTGGGCAGAAAGAATTGGGTACGCGCACCGAGTTGAAAAACATCAATTCGTTTCGTTTCATCGAACGCGCCATCAATTACGAAATTGAACGGCAGATTGACCTGATCGAAGAGGGTGGCAAGGTAACGCAGGAAACGCGGCTGTACGACGCTGACAAGCACGAAACGCGCCCGATGCGCAGTAAGGAGGAAGCTAACGATTATCGTTATTTTCCCGATCCCGATTTATTGCCGGTAGAGGTTAGTGCAGATGATATAGAGCGTATTAGAAAATCCTTACCCGAATTGCCGGAGCAAAAACGCCAGCGTTATATCAGTGATTTTGGCCTTTCTGAGTATAACGCTGAACTACTAACTGCCAGCAGTAAAACAGCTCATTATTTTGAGCAGGCATTGTCGCTGGAAGAAGAGTACGCCAGTCAGCTCGCAAACTGGATACTCGGCGACCTGACAGCTGCTTTAAGTCGATCCGACCTTGCAATTCAGCACTCCCCGGTGACTCCCGAGATGCTCGCAGCGCTGATAGGGCGCATTGCCGACAACACGATTTCGGGTAAGATTGCGAAACAGGTGTTCGAGGCTATGTGGCAGGGAGACGGAAATGTCGATGACATCATCGATGCGCGGGGCCTAAAGCAAATTACCGATAGCGGTGCTATCGAAAGTTTGATCGACGAGGTAATCGCTGCAAATCCGCACCAGGTCGAACAGTTTCGAGCCGGCAAGGAAAAGGTGCTAGGATTTTTTGTCGGTCAAATCATGAAACAATCGAAAGGCAAGGCCAACCCGGGGCAAGTTAACCAGATGCTACGCGATAAGCTGAAGTAATTGATCGATGAAAGATCGGGATCAAATGCTACGGTTTCTGTTTGAACAGAACCCGATTCGAGGTCAGCATGTGTCGCTCGATGTGAGCTGGCAAAAAATTGTGGCTCAATCCGGCGCCACGGGGGTTGCTTTGACACTGCTTGGGCACGCTCTGACAGCAGTTACCCTGCTGGTTGGTATGCTTAAGATTGATGGCAGTGTGACCCTGCAAATTCGCGGTAGCGGTGCCATCAATCTACTTGTCGTCGAAGCAACTTCGCGTCATACGGTCCGTGGTGTTGTGCGACAATCGCGTGAACTCGACGGCCAAATTAGCCTGCAGGATATCTTTGCTACCGACAAGCTGGTAATTACCATCAAGAATGGGTCGGCTAAACCGCACCAGGGGGTAGTGCCACTTTGTGGTAATAACCTCGCGGCGGCATTACAGACTTATTTTGACCAATCCGAACAGCTGCCCACGCGATTCTGGTTTACCTGCAACGAGAACTCTGCAACAGCAATGTCGTTGCAAAAGCTGCCGACCGAAGCTACCGACAGTGATGCCTGGAATCGGCTTTCGCATCTGGCTTCTACTACCAACGATGAAGAGCTGCTGGCGCTAAAGGCCGAAGATCTGCTTCATCGGCTTTACCACGAAGAAGACTTACGTGTATTTAACCCCGACAGTATCCGTTTTGCCTGCAATTGTTCGGAGCAGAGAACCCGGGACATGTTAATCTCCCTCGGCAGGGTTGAAGTTGACGACATCATCAACGAGCAAAATCAAATAGCGATTAGCTGCGAATTTTGCAATACCTGCTACACCTTCGATAGCGTAGACATTGAACAGCTATTCCTCGATCAGGAATTCGTTTTGCCAGGTCCCACTAAACACTGATAGAGGCGCTTCAACGGCATCATGCTCACCATCAAACGTACCTGCACTAATAAAATTATTACCCGTGCGCTGGAGCTGGGCGACAAGCCACTGGTTGCTGTTTTGCGTCCCGGTGCTGAAGATTGCGAGCCCTGTTCCGATGCGCAGCAGTTACTACACCTGCTGGATGAGTGTTCGGAAGCAATTATTGTTTATAACCAGCATCAAGACTCGATTAAGCTTATAGGTTTTTTGCACATGCCACCGACGCAAATTTTTATCGAGATAAGACAGGAAATCAAAGGGGTGCTCGGGCTGCACGCGATTCGTATCAATCATGGTCAGCAGGAGACATTGGAACTGGTATACCAGTAAAATCAGCTTTGCGTCAGTCATTCATCAGCGCGCAGAGCGGGATAAAAAAAATGTGGTTTTTACTTATCTCGCATTTCCAATAAACTAACCGTTACCACCATTAGCGGTACATGACCTGCGAGGACGTGGGAAATGTGGAGTTTGCTAAACGACAACCTGTCTGGTGGATGGGTCTGGCAATTCGGAGAAGTTATGAAAAAAGTACTGCTCGTTACTGGCGCTAGCCGTGGTATAGGCGCAGAAACAGCCCGTTTCGCTGCGCAATCAGGCTACGCGGTAGCCATTAATTTTCACCAGAGTGAGCCGCAAGCGTATGAGCTACTCGATGCCTTACTGGCAGGCGGTGCGAGTGCTATCGCGGTAAGGGCCGATATAGGTGATGAATCCGAGGTCAGGCAATTGTTTGAGACTATCGACAGCAAGCTGGGGCGTCTCACAGCCCTGGTTAATAATGCCGGCATACTTGAGCAACAGTCCGAATTTGAAAATATTTCGCTGGATCGCCTGCGACGTATTTTCCGCATCAATGTAGAAGGTAGTTTTCTTTGTGCCCAGCAGGCGATCAAGCGCATGTCGACAAAATACGGCGGCGAGGGCGGATCGATAGTCAATCTCTCTTCGCGCGCTGCGGTGCTTGGTGCACCGCATGAATACATCGACTATGCGGCTTCCAAGGGCGCGATTGATGCGATGACGATCGGCCTCTCCAAAGAACTCGGCGATCAGGGTATACGCGTGAACGCGGTGCGGCCGGGTTTGATCTATACCGATATGCATGCCAGCGGCGGTGAGGCCGGGCGCGTTGACCGCCTGAAAACCGGCGTGCCGATGCAGCGCGGCGGTTTAGCGCTTGAAGTCGCCAGGGCTATCATGTGGCTGGTTTCTGACGACGCGTCTTATACGACGGGTAGTTTTGTCGAAGTATCCGGGGGGCGTTGATCGTCGATGGCTAATACAATTAATACTAACAACAATGTTGTCACTCCGCTGGTTTCGCTCAACGCTATTTCGTTTGATACCGAGACCACTGGGCTTGATACCGCCAAAGCGCGCATCTTACAGGTCGGTGGGGTAAAAATAAGCAGCGGCCGTATCGACGAAACGCAAACCTTTCAGCAGTATGTTAATCCGGGTGAACCGATTCCTGCCGCCAACACTGCAATCCACGGCATTCGCGACGAAGATGTGGCGCAGGCGCCAGACTTCGCTTCGGTCATAGCCGGTTTCGATATCTGGTGTGCAGATGCGGTGATGATCGGATATTCAAGCGGATTCGACCTGGCTATGTTCAGGCGTGAACACAAGCTTGCCGGAATCGAGTGGACGCCACCCCGCACACTGGATATCCGCTACCTGGTCAATATCGTTGCGCCTAATTTGCCTAACTATTCTCTCGACACGATTGCCGACTGGTTAGGTGTTGAGATACACGACCGTCACAGTGCACTCGGTGATGCCATCGCTACCGCAAACATTTTTCTTGATCTCGTTCCTCTTCTGCGTGAGCGTGGTATTCGCACACTCGTCGAAGCCGAACGTGCCTGCCTGCAGTTTACCAATATGTCGACAATCGAAGTGGGCCAGGGCTGGCACGATGTGCATCAGTCACCTGCGAGAAAAAAAACCTCGCTGGCTGCGCTGGATCGCATCGACTCCTATCCCTATCGCCATCGACTACGCGATCTGATGAGCAGTCCGGCGATTGTTGTCGATTCAAATTTAAACCTGGGGGAAGTGCTGGCCCTCATAATCAAGCATGAAACTAGCGCAGT
>CBDUSZ010000171.1:0-7541 GCA_965370015.1 uncultured bacterium
TATTGGCCGAATGAATTCGGCCCTTGTGTCTCTCTCGATAGACTGATTAGCTATCAGTGTATCAGGTGAGGTGGTGAGCTTGTTTCGGCCCTGAGGCCTTGAGCCTGTTTCGTAGATGAGGCCCCACCTCTCAATTTCTTTTAAAACTGGATGGTATCCGAGTCCGCCCCGAGGGGAAGAGACTGTACGTACAAGGTAAGTGGAGAAGAGAGATGATAGTAATCGGTATTGATGTTAGTAAGGAAAAGTTAGATTGTCTGTGGATTCGTGATCTGGCAAGCATGAAGATTAAAAGTAAGATACAGGCAAACACCCCAGCAGGTCATCAGGCATTATTAGACTGGTCAGTGAAACAGACCGGTGGAGATGTTAGTGAGTTGCACTTCGTGATGGAGGCCACCGGTGTTTATCACGAGGCATTGGCTTACGCGTTGCATGAGGCAGGAGCTAAGGTATCAGTAGTCAATCCGGCGCGGATACGTGACTATGCCAAAAGTCTGGGAAGTCAAACCAAAACGGACAAAAAAGACAGTGTGATTATCGCCCGTTACGGCATGACCCAGTCACCGCGGTTATGGTTGCCCGAGCGTGTCGAGGTTCGTCAATTAAAAGCACTAATCGCACGCTGTGATGCGGTTAAACAGGACATCCAGCGGGAACTGAATCGAATGGAGAAGGCCCAGGTTAGTGCTGTGTCAACAGAGGTACGCACTTCTATCGAGACGGTTCATGCTCAATTGGAGGCTGAAAGGAAGCGACTCGAATCGTTGATCGAGGATCACATTGATAACCATCCAGGTCTCAGGAAAGACCGTGCGCTACTCGAGAGCATTCCGGGTGTTGGCCCGGTGATCTCCCAGCAGATGGTGGCGGTTATCCGTAGTCGATCATTTCACCTGGCCCGTGAGTGTGCCGCCTTTCTGGGGCTGGTACCCATAGAGCGTGAATCAGGCAGCAGTGTGCGTGGCAGGCCACGACTATCGAAGCAAGGTGATGGTCGAATCCGTGCGAAACTGTATATGGCTGCTGTGGTTGCTACCCAGCATAACCCGGATATCCGGCGTCAGTACGAGCGTCTATTGAAGCGAGGGAAATCAAAAATGTCTGCTATCGGTGCTGCCATGCGAAAACTCGTACATATCTGTTTTGGGGTCTTGAAACACCAGACCCCTTATCGACCACAACTAGTATAAAATACTGATTGTGATCATTTGAGGGAGATGGTATCTACAGGTATTACTGGAAACGATTTCCTATTTACCGATACAGAATTTAGAAAAAATATCGCCGAGTAAATCGTCTGAGGTGAATTCCCCGGTAATCTCGTTCAAATGCCGCTGGGCCAGGCGCAAATCTTCGGCGACTAGTTCCCCCGACTGGGTTTTTAGAAAAACATCCTGCGCCTGTAGCAGATTATCGCTGGCACTTCGTAAAGCCTCAACGTGCCTTCGGCGCGCCATGATCGACTGACCATCCTGACTATAATTTGAAAAACTACCGGTAATAACATCTATCAGTGCCTGCATACCCTCTCCGCCAAACACCGAAATATAAAGTGCTTCTGGGTCCATCGCAAAATCTTCTGGCAGCAAATCCGCTTTAGTGTAAACCAGATGATAATGATTAGACTGCAGACGCTCGATGATGCTCTCATGCGCTGCGCTCAGGCCAATAGTGGCATCGACTAATAATAATACCGTGTCGGCTTTATCAATTTCTTGCCAGGCCCTCTTCACGCCTTCCTTTTCTACTGGATTGTCAGATTCCCGAAGCCCCGCGGTATCGTTGACGTGCAGCGGAATTCCATTTAGCGAGATGTGTTCGCGCAGGACGTCACGCGTGGTGCCCGCTATTTCGGTTACGATGGCCGCTTCGTATCCTGCGAAGTAATTTAACAGGCTAGATTTTCCAGCGTTGGGTAGTCCTGCCAGTGTCAGCGCCAGACCTTCGTTTAGCACGCGCCCCTGTTCCGCTTGTTTGAGTATATTCCCCAGGCTTGTACGGCAGTGTTCGAGCCGATCATTAATCGGGCTGTCGGCGAGAAAATCGATTTCTTCCTCGGCAAAATCCAGCGCTGCTTCGATATACACCCGCAGATTGATAATATCATCGACCAGTTGGTGAACCTGCTTCGAAAACTGCCCTTCCAGCGAGCGCATCGCTGCTTTCGCCGCCGCGCGACTACCAGATTCGATCAGGTCTGCAATCGCCTCGGCCTGCGCCAGATCAACCTTGCCATTTAAAAAGGCTCTTTCTGAAAATTCGCCGGCGCGTGCCAGCCGGGCACCGAGTTGGCAAACACGTTCGAGCAGCATGTCCAGAAGTATTGGCCCACCGTGACCCTGTATTTCGACCACATCTTCGCCGCTGAATGAATGCGGTGCGGCACAATAAAAACACAGGCCATGATCGAGCGTCTGGCCCGCCGCATCTAAAAATTTTCTGAACCGGACTCGATTAATTTGCAGGCTGGTGGCGGTGAGCGTATTGCCAATTTCCAGTGCCAGCGGACCGGAAATTCGGACGATACCAATGCCGCCGATGCCGGCAGGCGTCGCGATTGCTGCTATGGTGTCGCTAGTTGGCATCGTCTAATACTGCCCGACCCGAACTAATGTCCGGCGTGCGTCAGGAACCCTGGGCTTCGATACGTTTGGTGATAAACCACTGCTGTGTAATCGACAGGATATTGTTAACCACCCAGTAAAGCACGAGGCCGGAAGGGAAGAAAGCGAAGAAAAAGGTAAAAACAAACGGCAACGCCATCATCACCTTTGCCTGTATTGGATCCGGTGGGGTAGGGTTTAGTTTTTGCTGTATCAGCATGCTGATGCCCATGATTACCGGTAATACGTAATAGGGGTCCATTACCGACAAATCCTCGATCCAGAGAATAAAAGGCGCCTGGCGTAGATCGACAGTCTCGAGTAAAGCCCAGTATAAGGCGATGAATACCGGGATTTGCACCAATATCGGCAGGCAACCACCCATCGGGTTAATTTTTTCGGTTTTGTACAACTCCATCATCGCCGCATTCATTTTTTGCCGATCACTACCATAGCGCTCTTTTAGTGTTTTCAGGCGTGGACCCACCTTGCGCATCTTCGCCATCGAGCGGTAGCTGGTTTCCGACAATTTGTAAAAAACCGCCTTAATAGTCATGGTAAGTAATATAATCGCCAGCCCCCAGTTACCGACATAGCTTTGATAAAACGATAGCAACCAGTACAGCGGCTTTGACAGGAAAGTTAATACACCATAGTCGACGGTGAGGTCGAGGCCCGGGGTGATTTCTTCCAGACGCTTCACTAACTTGGGGCCGACAAATAGCTGGCTGCTAAATTCTGTGCTATTTCCCGGCGCAATCAGCACATTTTCAGACCTCAAGCCTATGGTATAGGTTGCCGGCTGTCGGCTGGTATTGGCTATCGAATAAGCCAGGTTGGTTTCATCCTGCAATGGAATCCAGGCCGACAGGAAGTAATGTTGCAACATTGCAATCCAGCCACCCTCGGAATTTTCCTTTAACTGGCTATCTTCCATGTCGTCGAAGTCTACTTTTTCGTATTTTACTTCCTCGTTGTAGTACACCGCACCCGTGTAGGTAATCAGTATTCTTGATTTGGATAATGGCCGTGTGCGCTGAATCTGGCGGTATTGGCTACCTTGCCAGTCCTGGTTGGCATTATTTTCGACTCGATGTTTAACATCGATCAGGTAATCACCCCGCCAGAATTCATAAGTTTTGGTAACTTTGATGCCGTCCTGCTCCCAGTAAAACGGCACTATGAGGCTATCTTTTCCATCCTGGAGTCTGTAATTCGACCTGGTTGTTTGATACATACTATGATGGGTCGGGGCCGTATTGCTACGGTTTCGCAAACCACTTTGTAAAACATGAATAGATTCGGCATCACTGTGGATTAACTCGAGGCCTTGTTCTGGCGTATCGAGAGAAATCGGGTACTTTATCAATTTCACCGAACGAATCACGCCGCCTTTACTATCGATAACAACGCTCACCACGTCGGTTTCGACCGTAATCAGGTTTCCGCTAGTCATCGCAGCACTGGATTCTGGGGAGTCAATAGTATCAACCGCCAAACCATCGGCCTGCTCCGGCAGATCGATAATGTCTGATACCTCATCACCCGTCTGCGCAAGGTTCGGGGCATTGGAAGCTTCGCTGCTGATTACCGGTTGGGGGCCGTAATCTAATTGCCATTGTTGCCAGATTAACATGCCCACAAAGGCAAGAGCGGCGAATAGAAAAAGTCGTGTGTTATCCATCAGGGTTACTCTGAGCAGGGCTTAATAGCAGCGCCCTTTATGGTTTTTGGTTGTGGTACCGGGTCGTAACCCCCGGCATGCCAGGGGTGGCAGCAAGCAACACGCTTTACGCTAAAAAATAACCCCTTAAGTGCCCCGTGTTGGTCGATTGCTTCTATCGCATATTGGGAACAACTTGGTGTATAACGACAACTATTGCCCATACCAAACAATGGGCTCAACAAATACTGATAGGCTCGTATTGGGATAATCAGGAACTTTCGCATTGTTTAATAACGCTTATCCAGTGTTTTTCCAGGTTTGAGTTCAACTGCGCACTATCGATTAACATTATCGACCGCCGCACCATGATCACCATGTCCCTCGCTGGCAAACGGTGCTGATTTCTTCTAAAGCTCTCGCGGAAAATTCTTTTTAACCGATTTCGTTGAACCGCTTTCGCTATTTGCTTTCTCGAAACTGCGAAGCCAAGCCTTGGAGACGCTCCGGCCTTGTCACCCACCAGTATCGTAATACTGGCATCTCCGACTCGCTTGTTGTGGTCGAAAATTTGCCGATAATCTGCAATCCGGGTCAGTCTCAATTTTCTTGGAAATGACTCTTTGTCTCGAATCCCCACTCGCGATTAAGGTGTCAGGCGTGCCCGCCCTTTAGCTCTGCGCGCTTTAATAACACTGCGGCCGCCGCATGTTTGCATACGAGCGCGAAATCCATGCGTTCTGGCGCGTTTTAAATTACTTGGTTGGAATGTACGTTTCATTTTAGCGACCTTGCCGTTAGCAGTCAGTCTAATTCAATAAGGCGCGACAATGTACTGGTCTAGCGTCCTTACGTCAATATGTAAATGCCTCGAATGCTTATTATTTTAGCGATAGATAGTGTAGATAACACCATCTGCGGGCATAGAAATAATTTTTGCCCGTTCAGGCTATGCTCTGGCTGTGGATAAGTATACTATTAGATGCTGCGTATCGACCTTCAATTTTTGCGCCATGGTTGTGCCAGCTCATCCGATTAATGGTGAGTACGTTCTTCGCCAGGCAGAATTTGGCAAGATGTCATCATTATAATAAATAAATTGCTCGCTCCGAGTTTATCGGCGCGAATGAACAGTTAGCCCACCTATTCCACGAGGACGGTGAGAGCTATTTGTGGACTATCTATAGAGTTAACTAAACTTTGAAATCTATCTGGCAACAATGTATTACCTGCCTGGAAGGGGAAATTAGCGAGCAACAGCTCAATACCTGGATTTTGCCTTTACAGTCTGAGCAGGATCGAAATACTTTAAAATTACTCGCACCCAATCGCTTTGTCATGGATTGGGTGCGGAAGCATTTCCTCGATCGCATCATAGAACTAGTGGCTAGCCTGGATGAGAGTAAAACTTTATCGGTGAACCTGTCGATTGGTTCGCAAATTAAATCCCGGGCGACAAAACCGTCTGAAGCCAATATCAACATATCTCGACGCACCAGCCTTGCTTCAGGCTTGAGCGAATCACAAACATTCGCCAGTTTCGTCGAAGGGAAGTCTAATCAACTGGCGCGCGCTGCTTCTATTCAGATCAGTAACAACCCGGGGTCTGAATATAATCCACTGTATATTTATGGTGGCGTAGGACTGGGTAAGACCCATTTAATGCATGCAATTGGTAACCAGATCAAACAGGTCAATTCTGGCGCAAATGTACTTTATGTTAACTGCGAGCGATTTGTATCGGACATGGTTAAGGCTTTGCAACACAGTAAAATGAACGAGTTTAAAAATTCGTATCGTAGCCTGGATGTGTTATTAGTGGACGATATCCAGTTTCTCGCCGATAAAAGCCGTTCGCAGGAAGAGTTTTTCCATACCTTTAATTCCCTTTACGAGGCCCATGCGCAAATGGTTATTACCTGCGATCGATTCCCCAGGGAAATCGAAGGACTGGAAGACAGAATTCGCTCGCGATTGGGCTGGGGTCTGGCGGTCGATATTAAATCACCCGACCTCGAGACCCGCGTGGCTATATTAAATAGCAAGGCCGAACAGGTAAATGTACAGCTACCCGAGGATGTGGCTTTCTTTATTGCGGACCGCTTTAAATCAAATATCCGCGAGCTGGAAGGGGCGTTGAAAAGGGTTATTGCCCATTCTCGGTTTACCCGGCAGACGATAACCCAGGAATTTACGCGACAGGCGCTAAAAGAACTGCTCGCGGTGCAGGATAAACTCGTTACCATAGAAAGTATTCAAAAACTGGTAGCCGAGTACTTCAAAATCAGAGTCGCTGATCTGCTCTCTAGCCGTCGTACGCGATCTATCACCCGACCCCGTCAAATTGCAATGTCGCTGGCAAAAAGCTTAACCCGGCACAGTTTGCCCGAGATAGGAAATGCCTTTGGTGGCAGGGATCATACAACGGTAATCCACGCCTGCCGTAAAGTCGATGAATTGCGCAGTGAAGATGGACGAATCGAAGAGGATTATGAGAACCTACAACGTATTTTGAGTAATTAAATACAGCTAGAGCCCCATCGGACTGAGTGAAATAGTAGAGATTGGTTTTTGACCTGCAGATTGATTTAGCGAACGGAGAAGTGGTTTTTAATATGCTGGACAAACAGGTTAGGAAAAACAGCTAAAATTAGTTTTTCCGCAGTGAGCTATTCATGCTATTTTATCTGACAAACTGTGGGTAATTTGTGGATAAAATGAGAACAGTAATAGAAGATTTGTTTTATACAATTATATCCACAGTTTACCGATAGTATGTGGACAGCATAAAAATATTATTTCTAACGGTAAGTTGTTGAATTTAAAGATAATTATTGAATTATGAACAACTAAGTAGGTTACTAATAACAACAACTATATATATATATGAAAACTATTATTAATAGAGAAAGTATCCTTAGCCCACTCCAGCAAATAATAGGAGCGGTCGAACGGCGGCAAACACTGCCGATACTTGCCAACGTATTAGTTAAGTCAAGTGAAGGCGTATTATCACTAACAGCGACCGATCTTGAGATTGAAATGGTTTCTAATGTTGAAACTATTTCTACTGAAGATTTTCAGACAACCATCCCAGCACGTAAGTTACTGGATATATGCAAAGCTTTGCCGGATGGATCTGCTATCGAGTTTAATATTGAAGACACGCATGTTAAATTAACCTCTGGTCGGAGTCGATTTTCATTATCATCTTTGCCCGCCAGCGATTTTCCAACACTAGATGATATCACCGAACAACAGTCCTTCGGAAT
>CBDUSZ010000172.1:0-7541 GCA_965370015.1 uncultured bacterium
GTCCATGCCCGTTTCTTTTTGGTGGTATCGAGGTCGGCACGGGCAACGCGGGCGGTGGGGAACATCTTCTCCAGAACGCCCACGAGTTGTTGGGTGCCGATTCCCTTTTTAATGAATTTCTTCTCAGGTGCCTGGCACTCCGGGCACGTTGCCGGTACCAGTCGTTGCGATCGACGATATCGATATCGATAAATCCCGCTGACTCGAGCGCCTGGCGATAAATCTGCGCTGACGCGAGGCCAAAATCCAGGCCTTCTGCCTCAAGATAAGCCTGTATTTTGGCCTCCGTTTAAATACTAAGGATCCTCTGATCAATTTATCCTGAATTGCCAGAGGACGATAAACGAAAAATGTGATTTTCGTTTATCTCACTAAATCAATGCCTTACAGGTATCGATTTAGGTAACACGTGACCCACATGGATGTGGGAAATGCAGTTTTTGCAGGAGTAAAAAACTGCCCATGTGCCACAGAAACTCTGAATAAATCAGAGTTTCCCTGGTATCAGCCTGCTCGTTTACCGCTTATGTTTTCGGTCGCAATAAGCGGTCCAAATTCGGCTGGAAAGATGCCCGCGAAATAGGTCCGGCAGGCATGCCGGGCCTGCTCCCGATCGAAAGATTGCGGGTCGGTGGCAAAGTCGACCCAAAGTCCGTTGACCATCGTATTGAAATTGCGTGAGATTGTTTCGATATCGAGATTATGGTAACCGCCGCGTTGCGCAAGACGGGTACAGATCTGCTGTACTAGCAGGAAGTATTCTCCCCCAAGTTTACGGCACAATTGGCGATATTTTGGCCGGCCGCGCGACTCCGCCCAGAATGCAAGCCAAACTGCCACTTTCGTCTGGGTGCAGGCTGCCGGGCCCACATCGGTATTAATTATGGCATCAAGCGCTGCGACTGGGTCCGACCCAGCGCGGTCAAGCGCCTTTTGCATAATGGACTCGTATTCCTGCGCGAGATGGACCAGTGTCTCGTAGAGCAGGGCTTCCTTCGTGTGGAAGTAAAAATTGACGATTCCCTGGGACAGACCCGCGCTTTTCGCCACATGGGCCATGGTGGTGCGCGCAAATCCTCGCCTGGCGATGGTCCGCATGGTCGCCTCGATCAGCTGTTCGCGTCGCAGGATTTTGATATTACCTCGTATCCCAGTTTTCTTCATAACCTGGAAACGATACGAGAATATACGCAGGAAAGCAATATCGTAGAATTAAGAATTGATTGAATATTCATTCAATATAATGGACACTTCAGGCACAGGAACATCACCATATCCTGACCTTAGCTGTTATACAGGCAAGTATATGGGGTAGATAAATATGCGCAGGCGGAGGATATGAAAACTTACGACGCTATAGTAATTGGGGCTGGGCATAATGGCCTGACGACTGCTGCGTACCTGGCCCGCGCTGGGCTCGAGGTACTTGTCCTCGAGCGCAATCCCTATATCGGCGGCGCCACCGTCAGCCGCGAACTATATCCTGGATTCACCTATTCGAACTGCTCTTACGTCAGCAGCCTGATGCGACCTGAAATCATGCGCGAACTGGAGTTGTCGAAGTATGGGTTGCAAATCCTGCCTTACAATGGCGGGCTAACGATGACCAGTGACGGTAACTATATAGCCAGCTACAACGATCACGATATGAACCGACGGGAGCTTGCACGCCATTCGCTGCGCGATGCTGAGTCCTACGATCGATATTCTGCCGAAATTATGCGCCAGTGTCGTTTTATCCGGCCAATGCTGATGAAGACACCGGCAGATCCAGCATCGCTACGCCCCCGCGATTTGCGCGGGCTGTACGAGCTGGGCAATGCTTTTCAAAACCTTGGGGAGGCGGGAATGTACGACACCCTGCGCTTCTGGACCATGAGCATCGCTGACTTTCTCGAGCAGTATTTTGAGAACGAGTTGATCAGGGCGCATTACTCGGGTTCGTCGATCATCGGCACCGGACTTGGCCCGCGCTCGCCGGGCTCGGCTTATGTACTGCTACATCACTATATGGGCGAGGTCGATGGTACCATCGGTGCCTGGGGTTTTGCGCGCGGAGGTATGGGCTCGATAAGCCGCGCGCTGGCCGAGGCGCTACAGGTGGCGGGCGGAGAAATTCGCGCCGATGCGGCGGTCGCACAGGTGATCGTCAACAGCGGCAAAGCGGTAGGCGTGGCATTGGAGAGTGGTGAAGAGATTCGCGCCCGCATCGTCGTCTCAAGCATGGACGTCAAGCGCACCTTTCTTAAATCCATGGATTCTAGCGATCTTCCCGCGGATTTCCTGAAGGCGGTAAGAAATTTTAAAATCCGCGGTTCCTCGGGTAAATTGAATATCGCGCTGGATGGGTTGCCGAGCTTTAATGGCGTACCGTCCGACTGCCCTGCCTTGCAGGGAGATCTGCACGTCACCGACACTATTGCGGGCTTCGAGCGTGCCTACGATGACTGGAAGAACGGCATCTGGTCGCGTAGGCCCTATGTTGACATGATGATCCCGAGCTTAATGGATCCGACCATGGCGCCACCCGGTAAACATTATATGTCGATCTTTGTGCAGTATGTGCCGACGAAGTTGGCAGATGGTCCGTGGACGCCGGAAAAACGCGATGCCTTCGGCAACACGGTGATCGACATGATTGCGGAATACAGTCCGAACCTGAAGGACTTGATCCTGGATATGGAGGTGCGTACGCCGTATGAGCTGGAGCAGGAGGTAGGTCTTACCGACGGTAACATTTTTCAGGGCGAACTGACCCTGGATCAGGTCATGTTTAACCGCCCGGTGCCCGGTTATGCACAGTATCGCGCGCCGGTGAAGAATATGTACATGTGCGGCTCGAGTACCCATCCGGGAGGCGGCGTAATGGGCGCGCCGGGTGCCAACGCGGCGCGCGAAATCATCGCCGATATGAAACTCGGGAGTAAGGCACGATGAACCAGCGAAAATACGACGTTATTGTCATCGGTGGGGGTCATAACGGGCTTGTCTGTGCTGCTTTCCTGGCGCGGGCAGGTCGCAGCGTGCTGGTTGTCGAGGCCGCCGATCGACTCGGTGGCGCGGCGCGCAACGACGAAATCGCACCTGGCTATACGGCATCGGCCTGCGCCCATATCCTGCATTTGCTGCACCCGCGTGTGCGCTCCGCACTCAAGCTGCAGCATCATGGATTGAAGCTTGCCGTGCGCCAGATGCCAACCGTGGCGCTAGCTGAAGATGGTAATCATTTAACCCTTGATGGCACCAGGATTAGCGGTGCTCTGTCGAACGATGAAGACGCGCGGTCCTGGCCGCGTCTGCACAAACGATTGCTGCGTATGTCTCGCGTGCTGCATTCTTTTCTCGGGCGCACACAACCGCGCCTCGGCACCAAAAGCTGGTCGGATCGCATCGCGCTGGCACGGCTCGGTCTGTCGTTGCGTCTGCTGGGCAAGACTGATATGCGCGAATTCCTGCGCATTGTGAATATGAATGCGGCCGATCTTCTAGATGAAGAGTTGACAAATGAGCAGCTGAAGGGGGTGCTCGCCTTCGATTCCGTGTTGGGCGCGAATTTTGGGCCAAGGTCCCCAGGCAGTGTGCTCACCTGGATGTACCGGCTCACTGGTGAAGCGAATGGAAGCAATGATGGTCTGGCTATCCCGGTCGGTGGCATGGGTGCGGTAGCCGCGGCGTTGGCTACTTCGGCTAAATCTTTCGGAGTGCAAATCCAGACCGCGACGCCAGTAAAACGCATCATCGTCGAGAACGACTACGCGGTAGCGGTGGAACTCGAGTCTGGTGATATATTGCGCGCGCGGGCAGTGGTCAGCAGCGCTGATCCAAAAACCACGTTGCTCAATCTGCTCGGATCCGAATACCTGGATACCGGTTTCCTACGCAAGGTCAAACGTATCCGTAGCAACGGCCTCGCCGCCAGGCTAAACCTGGCACTCGATGGTTTGCCGGAGTTTACCGGGCTGGACCATGCGGCACTGGGTGGACGCCTCGTAATTGCGCCCGACATTGGTTATGTAGAGCGTGCCTTCGATCACTCCAAATACGGCGAGTATTCTTCGCAACCCGCGATCGAAATCACTATCCCGACGCTGCACGATTCATCTTTAGCTCCACAGGGGGGTCATATACTGTGCGCAGTGGTGCAATATACGCCCTACAATTTAGACGGCGGCTGGGAGGCGCAGCGTGAAGCCTTTGCCGACCACGTGGTGGCTATTATCGAACGCTATGCGCCGGGCCTGAATGCGCACATCGTCGCCCGCCAGATACTGACCCCGCTAGATATCGAGCGTGAGTTCGGTATCACCGGTGGTCACTGGCATCACGGCGATCTTGCTATCGACCAGATGTTGATGCTACGGCCGGTGCCGGGATGGGCGCAATACCAGATGCCATTGCGCGGTCTCTATCTGTGCGGCGCAGGGTCTCATCCGGGCGGTGGTGTCATGGGCGCAGCTGGCATGAATGCAGCAAAGCGTGTGCATACGGATCTCAAAAGGGAGAACTAGAGTATGACTGTCGATGCGAAAACTATCTATGAAACACTATTGCTGAAATCGCCATTCCACCCGCGCATTGAGCCTCTAAATCAGGCCAACGAATGGACACGCTGGGCTGGCTATACAACGGCCGATTGTTTCACCGATCTGACTACTGAATATTTTGCTATCCGTCACGCGGCGACGCTCTTCGATGTTTCACCAATGGTTAAGTACCGCATTGCCGGCGTAGACGCGGAGCGCTTCATGAACCGGTTGCTAACTCGCGATATACGCAATCTGCGACCAGGGCGGGTGGTTTACGCCGTCTGGTGCGACGATAACGGCATGACGCTGGACGATGGCACGGTGTTCCGTTTTAGTGAGACAGAATTTCGTCTGTGTGCCCAGGAGCATCATTTGGCCTGGCTGCAGGATACCGCAGAAGGCTACCAGGTGACGATAGAAGATGTTAGCGAAGCGGTCGCCGGTTTGGCACTGCAAGGGCCCTTGTCATGCGCGGTCCTCAAGGTACTTGGGCTGGCAGGTATCGCCGGTCTTAAGCCTTTCGCCATGGCCGAGTTTGACTTCGCAGGTGTGTCGCTCACTGTCTCGCGCACCGGATTTACCGGTGACCTTGGCTATGAACTGTGGATTGACTCAGCCAGGGCGCTCGTCCTGTGGGACGCGCTGATGGCGGCTGGGGAGATCCACCGTTTGATACCAATCGGATCACAGGCGCTAAATCTGGCGCGTATCGAAGCCGGTTTCATCCAGACTAACACTGACTTTATGGCTGCTGATCATGCCGTACGGCCAGATCGACCGCGCTCGCCCTTCGAGCTCGGACTGGATAGGCTGGTAGATCTCGACAAGGGTCATTTTGTCGGTCGCCGTGCCCTGCTACGGGAAAAACAGAACGGCTCGCGCTACCGCCTCGTCGGCCTGGATATTGACGGCAACAAGCCCGCCCACGATACGCTGATTTACTATGGTAAGGCCCGCCAGGTCGGCCTGGTAACCTCGGCCATGTGGTCCCCCACCGTCAAACGCAATATTGCGTTAGCCACGCTCGAAGCGCCCTGGGCCGACCGCGAGGATGGCTTGTGGGCCGAGATTTACGTTAACCGTGAATTGCAATGGGAGAAGACGGCTGCGCGCTGCCGCATTGTCTCACGGCCATTCTTCGACCCACCGCGGCGCAGGGCGACGCCGGCGCCAGACTACTGATTAAACGCGAATCTGGTGACCGTGAGTGGCTATTTTGACTCCCGGATGAGTTTTGCCGGGGCGCATCGTAGTATCGTAGTGGTGGATTATTGGAGATGCTAGCGGGTCCGATGCTGGGCGACTAGTAGCCGATCTCAATCCCCCCTTTCTGCTTTCATAACGCTCTAGTTTAGAGTAACTTGGGCGATGATCGGCTAGCAGAAATAGAACGGCAATGAAATTAAAAGACATTAAAACCTGGGTCACCGTGCCGCCCACTGGCGTCGGTGGCGCGTTCTGGGTGATTGTCAAAATCACTACCGACGATGGTATCGAGGGCATCGGCGAATGTTACGCTATCCCGGTATCCGGTGATATTGCCTGCGCCATGGTAGAGGATACCTTCGCGCGGTTCATCGCCGGGGAAGACCCGCATAATATCGAGACCATGTTTCGCCGTGTTTATTCTGCCGGGTTTACGCAACGCCCAGATATCAGCATGATGGCGGTGTTCAGCGGTATCGAGATCGCCATCTGGGACATTCTCGGCAAGGCGCACAACCTGCCTGTTTACCAACTACTCGGCGGTAAATTTCACCAACGCCTTCGTACCTATACCTATCTGTACCCTAAAACCCTGTCAGGCAATGATTCGGCGCAAGAAGATTTGCCCGATGTTTACCACGATGGCGATGCAGCCGCTGAACGGGCGCTCGAATATGTCGAAATGGGCTTTACCGCGATCAAGCAGGATCCTGCAGGCCCCTATAGTTTTCAGGGCGGACGTGAACTCTCGCTAGATGAACTATCGCGCGCCGAATACAATATAAAATGCATTCGTGAAGCGGTCGGTGATCGCGCCGATATCCTGTTTGGTACGCATGGGCAGATGACGACCTCATCGGCAATCAGACTGGCGAAAAGGATCGAGCCCTATGACCCATTATGGTTTGAGGAACCCTGCCCACCCGACCAGATAGAAGCCATCGGCAAGGTGGCGAAGGCTACTTCGATCCCGATTGCAACTGGTGAACGACTGACTACCCGGGTTGAATTTCATGCTGCATTAAAAGCCGGTGTATCGATTCTACAACCCGATATCGGACGCAGCGGGGGTATCTGGGAAACCAAAAAAATCGCGGTTATAGCAGAGCTATTCAACGCGCAACTGGCACCACATATTTATTGTGGCCCGGTTGCCCACGCGGCGGCGGCGCACGTGTCGTTTAGCAGCCCCAATTTCTTGATACTGGAAACCATCCAGACTGATTTTCACGATGCCATCTTGCAAAAACCGCTGGACTGGGAGCAGGGTTATCAGCTCGCACCTACCGAGCCCGGGCTTGGCATCGAACTCGACGAAAAAACCCTGGAAGATAATCCCTATACCAGCGGAGGTCGATTGCATCTGGAGATGTGCCAGACAGCGTTGAGCTCGAATAATCAGAAAATCATAACCGAGATTGAATAATATAATGCAACAACGCTCCCAGGCGATGAATCTATCAAACTGGCGGCAATCGCCATATAGCCAATGGTCTTTCCATCATGTGCGCGAGGTTATACCGACTGAACCTGTTCCGGCGCGAAAGCGATTAATCGCCGACTGGACGACGGCCGAGGGTTCACTCGACAGTGTGAGATTCGAAGGTTCGCCAGGCCAGGCATGGTCGTTGCAACAGTTATTTCAAGCCACCAGTACTGACGCGTTGTTGGTCGCGCATCAAGGTAAACTGGTACACGAATGGTATGCCCATGACGATATTGCGTATCAACCGCATATAGTTTTTTCAGTCAGTAAGTCGATTACCGCAGCATTGGCCGGGGTTTTGGTCGGACAGGGTATGCTCGACC
>CBDUSZ010000173.1:0-7468 GCA_965370015.1 uncultured bacterium
GCCAGTGGTGCAATAAACGGGTGCAGGATTTTATCATCGCCGTAACTAGAGAGCAGGTATTCGCAGTAGTCTATCGTCTCCATCACCGACTGATAGCTCTGTTTAGGTAGCCCGATCATGAAGAATAGATCGATGCGTCCACAGTCTTTCGCAATGCACGCCTGTATCGACTTTTCCAGCTGCCTATTGCTGAAGGGCCGACCAAAGGCACGGCGAATTCCTTCATCATGACTTTCCGGAGACATCTCTACATTGTATCGAGGGGTTGCCGCCTGGATGCGGCTGATAATATCGGCTAATGGCGGGGTAAAGAACTCGAACACGAGCTCGTTGCGGAATCGGATGCGTTTTATTTCATCGAGAATTTGATGAGCGTATTGGCGTCCATTTTGCATAATGTCGCCAATAATCATTGTCGGCGCATTGAATGTTTTGGCCAGGCGTACGAGTTCCTGTGAAATTTTTTCGGGCGAACGAGCAGCGATACCTTGCCGATGAAACACCTGCTCGCAGGCAAATCTTGATCCGCCGCAGGTGACGCAATTGTAACGACAGCCGCGAAAAGGAAAAATAGCAGTAATCGGGTATTTCGCCCAGGATCGAAACGGCAGGTAAGCCCTTATATCGAAAAAGCGCAGGGACTGCTTAATCGGGATGGTGTAATCAGTCGCAATATCATCAATGTTCATCGGCACATGGCTGATATCGTTGCAACACACCTCTCCGTTACCATCTTTGTAAGTTAGATTCGGGATCTTCTCCATATCGCCGATGCCGTTGATTGCCTGCATCAACATTACCAGCGGGTGTTCGGTCGAATCACCCTTGATAACATAATCTACAAATGGAAACCGGATAAGCTCATCGGCAAAATAAGTTGCCGAATAGCCACCATAGATAAGGGGTATATCCGGATGGTGCTTTTTAATCAGCTCACCAATCGCCAGACTGCCCTGCACGTGCGGTAACCAATGTAAATCCATAGCAAACGCTTTTGGCTTCAGTTTGCTGATTTCTCGCTCGGGGTCATAACGCGACGATGCCAGCATCTTGCCGGCAAGATTGATAATGCGCGTCGAAAAACCTGCCTGTTCGAGATGGTCGCAAAGGCTCAAAAAGCCGATAGGATACATCTCGAAAATGGGAGTCGATGGAATCACATCGCTGATCGGGCCGAGTAATACTGCTTTATTGCGGAAATCGAACAGGCTGGGGGGGTGGAGAAATACCACGTCGGCGTCGAACAGTCGAGATAAGCGACGCTGTATTGCTTTTTTTGCCGGTATAAACTTTTCCTTTTGAATCATATTTTCCTTTGGCGTGCATCAGGCGAGCAAAAATAATTAAATGCGCACCCTTTTACCCTGGTGGTTAACGACGACCCTCGATCAATTTCCAGCTACCATCAGGCTGCAGGCAGGCCGAGCGTAAAACGTTTCTGTTTTACTACCGATTTTTGCCTCTAAAGCAAATTCGCGACAATGGCTCTCGGCAATCGTTCAGGTTCTTGTTGGTGTAACAGTATTAGTATTTCGCGTGCCAGGTAGGCGCCATGTTGTTGGTACGTGGTTCCATCGGCCGCTTTGAGATAATCCTGTTACATTGTTTCTATGTTATAAACTATAAACAAATTAGGTGCGGAAATGTTGACCCACATCATGATTAAATAGATCGGAGATCGGCCAGTTGCACTAAGATTAATGAGTAAGCGTTGGTAAAAACTGTCGTACTTGTGAAGCCATGTGGATGACTTTGTATAATGCCTGACAAACTCTACGGAATTGAAATGCTAAAAACTTTAATAATTCTGGTCTTTTTATCGCTTGCTGCCAATGCAGCACTGGCTGAAATGTATAAATGGGTAGACGATAAAGGGAATGTTCATTATGGCGACAGACCGCCGGTGAAAAACGAATTCGAAAAATTGAAACCGCCACCCGCAGCGGATGAAAAAGAGGCTATGCGTCTTCAGCAAAGAACAAAAAATATTTTACAACAACAAATGCAAGTAGATGCCGATCGGGCCAGGGAAAAGCAAGCTTCAAGAAAACCAGACGCGCAAAAAGTATCTATTGAAAAGAGATGCAAGCGTGATCGAGCAGAACTGGTATTCTATAAAAAAAGTGGTAAACACTCGATTCTGGACCAAGACGGGAATTTAACACGGGTCAAATCATCGGAACGGAAACAAAAAATAACCGAACTAGAATCTTTTATCGCACAAAACTGTCAATAAATAATCCGCATAATTTCCCCGACGATTTCGGCATACCTGGGCAATCGATCTTAGTGTTTCTTGCCGCGCCGTTTCTTTGATTTGCGATGGCCGGGTGAATGATGCACGGCGGATCCGGCATGTTTTTGTTTTATTTTCCTTTTACGCCGTTTTTCGAGTAACACGACGATAACACCCAGTAGCAATAATCCGCCAACCGGATATAACCAGGGCGGCATTTTAAAGCGCCCAATGCCGCCTTCGATGTACTCACCGGCGACGAAATTTGCTTCGTGCACTCGTAATGTGTTGAGGTCGTTCGGATCGAATGTTACACGTAGTTCGGATTCGTATGGCCCTGCCCGGAGGCGGATTTTGCGGCGGTTGTCTGAATTGTGCAGGTGTAGATGTAACGAGTAATAACCATTGGCATCGGTAGTGCCGGATGCCAGCAAGCTGCTTCCGTCGAAAGCGCTGACCTTCAGGTTCCTGATAGCCTGCTGGTTTTCATCGAGTACATAACCGCGGATGTTATAGCGATGGTCTACCTCGTGCTCAGCCCAGGCATTAGTGGCTAACAGGCACAGCGTGGTGATCGCGATAATGAATAATTTCATTAGATATTTATCCGTTGGAATTTTCAAACAGGATGAATTATACAGGAGATAATGTTATTAACAGCAATCAGCGGCTCCCTGGCCAAAGATTGTTAAAAGTAGCATCAGGCTATAAATGCAGCCCAGAGAGGTTCGTGATGACACAGACAAAAGAAGCAACCCAGAAGACTCTAGATACGGCACAATATCTGACTGCATCGATACTTCAGTACCAGGCGGTCTATGGTGAAGATTTTGTCAGCCCGGGTGGTTACCAGATGGCGGTCGAACTGATTAGCCAATTAAACCTTAGAGCTGATTCACGCGTGCTCGATGTTGGCAGTGGTCTGGGCGGCAGCGCCTTTGTCATGGCGCGTGAGTTTGATTTGATCGTAGACGGTATCGATTTATCGAAAAATATGCTGACAATAGCAAATGATAGATTGGTGGCGCATGGGCTATCGGATCGTATTAACTTTGAATGGGGGGACTGCCTGGAGCTGAATCGTCCTGGATATTATGATGCGGTTTACAGCCGTGATGTGTTTTTACATATTGAAAATAAAGCACAGCTGTTTTCAGTGCTCGAAGCATCGCTTCGACCCGGAGGCCAGTTGTTATTCACTGATTATTGTTGCGCTCGAAAACCCTGGAGTGAGTCATTTTCTGCCTATGTCGAGGACAGGGGTTATTGCCTGCATACCCTGCCCGATTACGCCGGGTTAATTTCACAGGCTGGCTTTAAGCAGGTTGAGTATCAGGATTTGACCGACAAATTTATTAGTATTCTGCTCTCCGATTTGAACAAAATAGCAGAGCTGCCGGTTAGCGAATCGGATCGAGTCAAACTAGAGCAAAGCTGGCGTCAAAAGCTGGTCCGGTCAAAAGCGGGTGACCATCGATGGGGCCTGTTTACTGCTATTAGGGAAGAGTAACAGGTGATCGTCTGGGCGGTACAGATATCGTGACAGGCAGCCGACTTTTAGGTAAATGGCAAATTTAAGCTGGCTAGATATAACCGTCGGCGGCCCTGTAGACGATGTATCCTCCCAGTAGCAGAAGCGCAACAAAGAATACCTGCCTGAATAGTTTTTCCGATAATTTTTTTCTAATGCGCTGACCAATCGTCATACCGGCGATTGCTGGAAGCGTCGCGGCCAGAGACATTTGCCCAAGCTCAATGGTGAGTAAATTGTTTGCCAGCAGGGAAATACCAAGCGCCAGGGTGGAAACAGTAAATAGCATCCCCATCGCCTGGATCAGCATGTCTCGCGAGAGCCCGATGGTCTGCAGGTAAAATACACCGGGTACTACAAAGGCACCGGTCATTCCGGTGAGTATGCCGTTGATTGAGCCGACTACAGGTCCTAGCCAGGTTTCCTGATGTGGGGTTATAGTGAAACGCAATCCGCCCAGGCTGACGAGCGAGTACACGACTATCAACACTCCCAATAATGCCGAGAGTAGTTGTAAATTTATACTCGTTAAAGCTGAAGTTCCGAGCCAGACAAAAGCGCTGGCGGTCAGCAAAAATAGCCAGATGCGGCGCAATATTACACCACCATTACCCCCCATCATGGCTTGCCACAGGTTGGTAATCAACGATGGCAGCAGGATTAAAGCCATCGCGTTGGGCAATCCGACCGTCACCGTCAATAAGGCAAGGCTGACCGTAGGCAGGCCGAGACCAATAATGCCTTTCACCGTCCCTGCAAGCAGGAAGGTTCCGAGAACTGTGAAGATTATAATAGTATCGTGCATTGAATCAGGCGGCTGATGTTAGTTATGGCAGTGGCAATTTGCCATTATCGGCATATTTTTTCACTTCAATCCACCCATATTGGTGTGATCCACTATAATCAGAATTTACACCATACTCTTTTTAAAATACGAAGACGGGTCGGAGCGAGTCGATGGCAGTCATTTTCCACGATATTTCAAAATATTATGCGGCTAATATATCGGCAAATATTTTAACCGTGGGCAAGATCGTCTACCATGAAGAGCGCTATATTTTTGCCAAAGATGACGTGCAAGGGCCATTTAATCTGGTGGCGCATACGGAAGAAGACGTCACCCGCATGATCCAGGTAATTGGTGAGATTCATCCTCGTGACGTGCTGGATAAAATCACCAAAGTCGATGTAAGTTCGTGCCTCTACCTGTGTGAAAACGAGCAGTTCAACGAGATCGAAGTGCGGTCCATACATAAAGGTATGGGGACGTCTATCTACTCAAAACAGGAATGCCCCCTGATTCTGTGGAACTCGCACTACGCGGACGACAACTATTTTGATGTGATCGATATTCAGGCAGTTTTTACCGACAAGCGGCTAAAAAACAGCTTTGTTGCAATCCTTTCGGAAAGCCTGCGCGAACTGGAATTATTCCCGCCGTTGATAAATTTTCAAAAATAGGGCGATTCAAGGTAACAGGATATTAAATTGGTTTCTAATTTTATTGTCGAGCTTGCTGTCGAGATACACCGGGTGGTGATTTTTTAAAGTCTCGCGCACACTGGTATTTGCTCTTTGCCAGATATCCTGCGCACCATCGTTGGCCCAGGTAGTCGGCTCGATACGGTCAGATAGCTTTGGGTAGTAATAGTCACGTTCCATCGCTTCCATGGTTTGTGTTTCTCCGATGAAGTGGCCCTCGCCAGTAATCACATTTTTCATTGCCTCGAAAGCGAGTGTGTCATCGGATACCTCGATACCGCGAATCATCCGGTAAACATGCGATAACATTTCATTGTCAATCGCGAAGGCTTCGAATGACGCACCGAGTAAGCTCGCCATCATGCCTGAGGATTCGTAAACCATATTGGCCCCGGATAAACCGCAGGCGAGCGAAGACAGTGCTTTCTCCATCCCCATTTGTGCATCGACTGCCTTGGCGTCGGTCATGCTGGACGCAACGCCTGATGGCATACCTATAAAATTGGCCAATTGTGCAGAACCCGCATTGAGTAGTGAAATCTCGCCGCCACCCCCACAAAAGGCGCCTGTGCGTAAATCGATTACAAATGGCCAGTTGGAAAAAATCATCGGATAGCCGGGGACAAATATATTTACCATTACCAGTGCGGCAATGGTTTCCGCGAATGACGCGGCTAACATGCCGTCGATAGTCGCAGGAGAGGTCGCACCCGACATCGCCGCGACAATGTTGTTGATTGGCATGCCACGTCTCATGCTCGCCATTACCACGTCAAATGCATCCGCGCCGTAACGCATTGGTGAGATGACCGGGCTGATGTGCACCTTGCAAAAAGGTTTTTGCGCAAACTTGCCATCGCCACCTGCAATCCAGTCGAACATATCGACAATCGGATCGACGTGCTCGCCGATAGTGAAACTAGTACCCACTGGTTTTTGCGTGCCGCGCATTAGCACATAGGCGGTGTTAATATCGAGTTCAAAAATATCCGGCACATCGGTGGCCACGCAACATCGTGTAAACCAGCTAATATTGGGCAGGGTATCTGCGAGGCGGGTAAAATCGTATAAATCTATAAGTGTAGAGGGGCGGTAGGTATGGCTATCGAGATCTAGCGTCTGTACCGCGGCGCCGCCGGTACCGAAATAAACCTGATCACCCCCGACTTCGAAACTGTATTGCGGATCGCGGCCATGCAACACGAAGGACTTGCAGGCACCGTCGATGATATCTTCCACCATGGCAGGTGAAAAACATAATCGCCCCATATTGTTAATCGTGGCACCAGATTTGAGTGCCTGATCAATCAGCGCCTGTGGCGCGTCGCCCATGCCTAGTTCCGCCAGCATGCGCAATGAGGTATCGTATATTTGTTTTACCTGTTGATCGGTCAATGGCCTGTATTGGCCACCCGCCGGACCGGGCGGAGCCGGATTAATTACAGGAGGTTTGCTGCGCCTGGCGAGCATTTCCTCTCGACTGCTGGTTCCGCGTCTTCTACGCTTTCGTGGTTCGTTCATATCAGGATTTTACCTTTTCATTTGCGGGATCATACAACACCGGGTCAACCACTATTGCCTGGTAACTGTCGCCGAGAATACCGACACGCAACTGTGTTCCGGTTTCGGCCTGAGCGGGGTCTACAAATGCGTAGGCAATATTTTTCTCTACTCGAAAACCATAACCGCCAGATGTAACGGTTCCGACCTGATGGTCATCGTAAAACACAGGGTCGCCAGAATGGGGCGGGGCGATGTCGCAATCGACAGTCATCGACACAAACAGTTTACGGTGCCCGCGTTCGAGTTGCTGTTGTAAAGCCTGTTTGCCGATGAAATCGTTTTTGTCCATATTAACGAATCGATCGAGTCGCGATTCAAACGGGTTGTGTTCGTAGATCAGGTCGGACTTCCAGTGTCGGTAACCTTTTTCGAGGCGCATCGATTCGGTCGCATAGAGACCAAAATAAGTCAGATTAAATGCCTTGCCGGCCACTTCGAGAATTTGCCAGACCAGATAGAGCTGTTCATTGGGTATATGCAATTCATAGGCGAGTTCGCCCGAGAAGCTGACGCTCATCGCAATTAATTCGGCGTGACCGATGAACATATTGCGCGCCTGTAACCAGGGGAATGCCTGTTTCGACCAGTCGTTACGCGGTGATACTGATTGCAGTAGCTCGCGTGACTTTGGCCCTGCGACTACCAGGATAGTATGT
>CBDUSZ010000174.1:0-7448 GCA_965370015.1 uncultured bacterium
ACGCGAGTCCAGAGGATTTGGCTCGGGGATGAGCCAAACAATCTAACCACCGACACAAGGATTTTCAGTTGGATTTATTTTTTCGTAACTTAATGAAATCAGCTACTTACGCGCTTCCCATTTCCATTTCTGCCAGTAAATGACAGTAACTGCCAGTTATTAGGGCACAAAACTGGCACCCCGTTCTAGCTGCAAACAGGTATTCGATTAAGTCTATTCGCCAGGCCTTAATTCCGGGTGATCGGGGCGAAATTACTGACTGGATGATATCCCACCGTCAACATACATCGTCTGGCCCGTCACGAAACTCCCTCCCGGCGACATGAAAAATAATGCCGGGCCCACAACGTCCCTCGGATCTGCAATTCGACCGAGGGGAATCCGCTCTATCAGTTTCTCGCGAAATTCTGGATTTTCCATCACGTGGCGAATCATTTCGGTATAAACAAATGTCGGCGCCACGCCATTGACAGTGATACCGTGGGGCGCCAGTTCCATCGCGTGCTGTTTGATCAGCATGACCATGCCACCTTTAGTGCTGCAGTAGGCCGAGTAACCGCGATTTCGGATACCCAGTTGTGAACGTACCGACAGTAAATGTACCTGCCGCCCGCCATTTCCACCCGAAATCTGGTGTTTTGCAACGGCCTGTGCGAGGAACATGGCTGATTTTAGATTGACCCGGTAAACCTCGTCGTAGGCTTCTTCGGTGACTTCGAGCAATGGTTCTTCGCGTTGGATTCCGACGCAATTCATCAGGATGTCGATGCCGCCGTTTCGCTCGGCGACGCTGTCAATCGAATCGCGAATTGCATCGACCGATTCCACATCGAGTACAATACCGTCGGCGCCGAAACCCGCATCAGATATCTGTTGCGCCAGTAGCTGCGCCTTTTCAAGGCTGCGCCCGGCGACTATCACCTTAGCGCCATGTATTGCCAGACCCCAGGCGATGGCCTCGCCGATACCGCCGTATCCGCCGGGTACGAAGGCAACCTGGCCGCTAAGGTCAAACAGTCCCGTCAGCTCTGTGGCAAAGTCAATTTCCGGTTTAATGGTTTCCACAATAAATTCTCCAGCAATGAAGCCTAATCCAGGTGCAGCCCACCGTTGATATCGATAATTTCACCGGTGATAAATCCCGCTAGCGGCGAGGTCAGGAATTTAACCACGTGACCGATTTCCTCTGCCTCGCAAAAGCGGCCCACTGGAATGTCGCGTAACAATTTCTGACGTTGTTGTTCAGTCAATTGCTGGGTAACCATCGGGGTCTTGATATAAGCCGGCGCAATACCGTTGACGGTAATGCCCTGACTTGCACATTCGCGCGCCAGCGAAAAAGTCAACGCGCCCATGCCTCCCTTGGAGGCAGTATACGCGGTTCCCGCGGTAAGCCCGCCGGTTTTCATCGCCAGCGAGCAGACATTGATAATGCGACCCCAGTTTTTAGCGCGCATGCCCGGCAGGCACTCGCGGCTGAGATAAAAACAACCATCGAGGTTAACGCTCATTAACTTACGCCATTCTTCAGACGTGGTATCCACTGCCTTGTTGTTAGTCAACAGTCCGGCATTGTTGACCAGCACTTCAACCTCACCGTGATCCTGGCGCAGCACTGCACAGGTCGCGGCCACAAGCTCCGGATCGCTGATATCGAGTGCCAGCGGTATCGCATCGTTTCCAAATTCGGTTGCGAGTGTATCCAGGCCACCCTGGTCGAGATCAACCATGGCTACTCGCAAACCGTCCTCAATCAATGCCCGGGTCACTGCCTGACCCACAACACCTGCGGCACCTGTTACCAGCGCCAGTTTACCTTTTAGTGAAACCATCCAATTACCTGTTAAATTTTGCCGGGATGCTCGCGATCGTCGAGCGGGCTATTTAATCACAAAATGCGCGTTTCCAATACTCAAGCCGCGTCGACCAGTCTACCGAGATAGGAACGCACCGCATCCATTTGCGTGAGCTTATCAAAATCATCCTCCAGCGTCAGCGCACCATCACGAACAAAAATGTAGCGCTCACAAACCTCGCGCATGATCTCCAGGTGAAACGGTTCATTCGGATGAACGCAGACAAACACCAGGCGGCCTTCGCTGCGCAACTTGCGGAAAAAATCCAGCATGAAACCGATATATCCATCCTGGGTGTTGAATTGCGGCTCGTCAAACAAATGCAGCATTGGATAATCACTATCGGCGGCCTGCATCATGAACTTCGGGCGCGTGCGGCGAAAACTGCGCACCTGGTAGGACTGGTGATAATGGATCGCGAGGCGATCGCGTTCATCGTAACGCACGTCGTGAATGTTTTGACCCATCACCATAACCCGACCGGTGGTCGGCATATTGCTGCCCGTGATTAATTCGAATAAGGTGGTTTTTCCAGAGCCGTTCGGTCCCATCATGCCGACAATCGCCGGTTCTTCGATGGTGAAATCGGCTTCCAGTGAAAAAGTAACCTGCCTGTTAATCAGTCCACGCGTGTATTCCTTGCGCAGCTTTTCAACCTGTAGAAACGGAACGCTCATCGTCATATACCCAGTAATTTTTTGCGCTCGGCATCGTCTTCGAGCAGTTCGCGCGCCGGTCCATGATGGACGATCCGGCCCGTATCCATGATATAAATCCGGTCACAGACTTCGAGTACCGATAGCGCATTCTGCTCTACCACCAGCACCGAAATACCTTCCTGCTTGAGCCGGGTGATGATCTTCATCACATCCTGCACAATTTTCGGTGCCAGACCCTGCGACGGTTCGTCGAACAACACCAGTCCCGGTGAACCGAGCAACGCGCGCGCAATCGAAACCATTTGCATTTCACCACCTGAAAGATTTTCACATTCTCGATGCAACAGGTATTGGAGCGGGCTGAAAATATCGAACATTTCTTCCAGCTTCCAGCTTCGAAAACGCGTCTTTTTGCTCGCAATCGACAGGTTTCGCTCGACTGTCAAGGTCGGAAAAATGCGCCGGTCGTCAGGAACCCAACCGACGCCAGCACGAGTGATCATGTGAGTAGCCCGGTGGGTGACGTCGACACCGTCGAAACTGATCTGCCCGATACCTGCCGGAGTCAAACCCAGAATCGAGCGCAGCGTCGTGGTTTTGCCGGCGCCGTTTGCACCGAGCAAGCCGACGACCTCGCCTTCTTCAACATTCAGCGACACCCCGAAGAGCGCCTGGGTCTCGCCGTAAAACGTCTCGATCGAATCTATTTCGAGAATCACACCAGTTTCCCCAGGTTGGACGATTGCACCCACTTGTTGGCGCGCAATTCATCCGGCGTGCCACGGGTTATCACCTGGCCCCAGTGAATCACAGCAATATTGTCGGCCAGGCCGAACAAAAACTTCATATCGTGCTCGATGATGACGATGGTATAGGTCTGCTTGAGCTCGAGCACCAGTTTTGCCAGACGCGCGGTGGCATCGATTCCAAGCCCGGAAGTAGGCTCGTCCAGAAACAGCAGGCGTGGTTCGCTCGCCAGCGCCACCCCGATTTCGAGCGCACGACGGTCGCCATAGGGCAGACTGCTGGCATTTTCGAAGGCCTTGTCTTTTAAGCCGACCTGTTCCAGCACCATCGCGGCCTTGTCCATGGCCACACTGTCGGCAGCCACGCGACGAGTCATATTAAATCCGCGATCGCGCACCTGCGGCACCCCGATCAGCACATTTTCGATGACGCTGAAATCGTCGAACAAGTTCATAATTTGAAACGAGCGCGATATCCCTTTGCGCGCGATGCTTCGCGGTGCCATGCCCGTGATATCCTCGCCATCAAACAGCACTTTGCCGCGATTGGGCTTATAGCGTCCGGTCAGGACATTGAAACAGGTCGTCTTGCCGGCGCCATTCGGACCCATGATACCGCTGAGCTGGCCGGCTTCGAAAGACAGGTTGATCTCTTCGAGCACCACCCGGTCGCCAAAACGCTTATGTAAATTCTGTGCTTCGAATAATGCCATGAGACTTACCCGTTAACGGGTTTTTTCTCCACCTGGGCAGATTCATTGCGCTTCTTGACCAGCCCCTGCCAGGCACCGGCTATGCCTTCCGGCTTGAACATGATCACCGCCATAAACATCAGGCCATACCAAAGCAGCCAGGTTTCGGTGGCCGCACCGAGCATATCGCGCGCCAGAAAATAAACCGCGGCACCGATGACCGGCCCCCAGAAACTGACCATACCGCCGCCGATAAGCACCATCATTACGACGAAGCCCGAGGCATGCAGGCTCATCACGTCGGGGTAGGCACTCTCCTGGGCCATCGCGAACATGCCGCCGGCCAGACCGGCAATCGACGCCGACAGCGTGAAAACCGCCCATTTGTAAAGCCATACGTTGTAGCCGATAAAAGCGGTACGCATTTCATTCTGCTTGATCGCCTTGATCACGGTTCCAAACGGCGAATGGATCAACCGCCAAAGTCCGATCACCACCAGCACAAACAGTGCCAGCACAAAGTAAAACAGCGCCTGGTTGCTGGCCAGGCTGATGCTGACAAATCCAAGCTCCAGATCCGGACGGGGAATATTCAAAAGCCCGTCTTCGCCACCGGTAAGCCGGTGCCATTTAATCGACAGGAACCAGAACACCTGGCCAAAGGCGATGGTTAACAGCGCATAATAAATGCCGCGTCGATGCGACAGAAACATCGCCACCAGGGCACCGCCAAGCGCGGCGAAAAACATGGCGCAGAGTATTCCCAGCCACAGGCTTTGCGCGAGATGTAGCTGTGATAATCCAAAGGCATAGGCACCGATGCCAAAATATGCACCGTGCCCGAATGAAGGCAGACCGGTATAGCCGAGCAACAGATTGAAGCCCAGCGCAAATACCATCCAGATGACAATTTCCACACCCAGGTACTGGTACAGGCCGACGCTTTCAATCCACAGAGGCAGGCTGACGAGTAGTGCGAAGGTGATCAGCATCGGGCGCGTAATCCACGCGGCCAGGCCGGTGTTGGGTTTCATACGACTAGTTCTCCAACACGCTTTTCTTGCCGAACAAACCGCGCGCGCGGAAGCTGATAACGGCAATCAGCAACAGGTACATGGACATCAACGACCACTCCGACGCATAGGCACCGGTGATGCCGACGGTCAGACCCACCAGCACGCCAGCAAACACGGCACCGCCGAAACTGCCAACGCCACCGAGCGCAATAATGAGAAAGGCCGGGATAACGGCATCGACTCCGACATGGGGTCGCAGACCCCAGATTGGCGCCATGATAATTCCGGCTAGCGCCGCGAGTGCGACGCCGAACGCAAATACATAGAGACGTAATCGGCTCAGGTTGATACCCAGCGCACGTACCATTTCGCTATCGTGTGCGCCGGCCTTAATGATGGCGCCGTAGGGTGTGCGCTCGAGGAACAGCCACACCATGATAATGGCCAGCACCGAAAATCCGGCGGCAAAGAATCGGTAACTCGACCAGATCAATCCATTCCAGATAAAGGCACCACTGATCGCGGGCGGTGTTTGCAACACCTGTTCGCCCGAGCCCCAGGTAATTCGAATCAACTCTACAATCACCATCGCCGCGCCAAAGGTCAACAACAACCCGAACAGCGGATCTTTACCATAGGTGCCACGCAGGCAATATTCGAGCAGCATTCCGACCAGCCCCACCAGAATGGGTGCCAGCACCAGCGCAAAAGAGTAGCGCAGGCCGGCGGGTAAGGCGGCATACCATTCGCCCATTGGCCCGAACCATTGTGGCTCTATGCCGATAATCATCATGGCGAAATAAGCGCCGAGCGCAAACAGAGAACCATGCGCCAGGTTGATCACTTCCATCACCCCGACAATCAACATGAAACCGAGTGCGATCAGCGCAAACAGCAGCCCCAGACCAATCCCGTTGATGATATGTGGTGCCAGGTTGAAAAGGAAATCCATGATGGTGGTTTTTGAGTAACGATCGTTTGAGTGAGGGGTGCGCCTGGCGGCGAAATACCGCCAGGCGCCAGCTACTTATATAGATGAACTCACAGCCACAGTTTAAAAGCTGATTAAGGCTCGTAAACCGGGGTATCAGCTAATGACTCAAGCTTGCAGGTCGCTTCAGCATTGGCGTCAGCCACGGACATCGGCTTGCTGTTACTGAGAATGGTAAACATATCATCCTTGTCGGAGGCGCCGGTATTAGCGGTTGCCAGGTAAACAGTTTGCTGCATTTGATGCGTTTTCGGGTTCATCCACGCATCGTAGTGCTGCATCCGGTCTTTGGCAGAGACTTTGAGATTTTCGAGTTGCTTGATAACGGCGTGATTATTAGTGGTGCCAGCCGCTTCTATAGCGCTTAACAACGAGTGGGTCGCCATGTAACCGTTATAGAAAACATTACCCGGTACTTTCATCTTGGTGTCGGGGTACATTTTCTGGTATCTCGCAACAAAAGCGTCTACGCCCGGTAAATCAAGGTTGTAGTACCAGGTAGTACCGAATACACCGAACAGGTTATCTGTCGGAAGACCATAAACATCGGGCCAATCCTGCTGGTTATTGATCCAGGCTGGATTTTGACCCATACCGAGTTGAGCCACCTGCTGGCGCATCGCCTTCTGGTCATCACCACCGATTGCGGCCGCTACCACCTGGGGCCTGGTCTGCTGGATTTTGAGTAATACCGAAGAGAAGTCACGAGTGCCCTGGGGTACCAGGATTTCACCCATGATATTACCACCGGCTTTTTCCACCAGGTCCTTGGTGGCCTTGGCGGTATTGTGACCCCAGACGTAGTCGTTGGTCACCAGTTGCCAGTTTTTACCGTAAGCGGTGATCGCGTTGGATACTGCAGCCTGCGCAAAGTTGGCACCGTTACCGTCCCAGACGAACTTGACACGATGGCAGTTTTTGCCGGATTCGGTCGGTGAGCTGGAGTTGGTATTGAGGTAAATCACGCCGTTTTTCTGCGCTACCTGCGAAATCGCGTTAGCCACGCCAGAACTGACCGCGCCAATCATGAAGGCTACCTTGTCGCGCGAAATCATCCGTTCAGCTACACGGCTACCGGTAGCCGGGGTGGTTTCGGTGTCGATGTGAATGGTCTCGATTTTACGACCCAGGACTCCGCCCTTCGCATTGAATTCAGCGATTGCCATCAACATACCACGACGATCAGATGCGCCACTATTGGCGTACTGGCCGCTGGCATCAGAAGTGAGGCCGATGGTAATGGGACCCATGCCAGCCGCTGCCACCGGTATCTGGGCGATATAAGCGCCTAACACTGCAGCCGCGACACCGGTTAATGCCCGGTGCATCGGATGTGATTTTTCAGAATGCCTTGCCTGTTTAGTACTCATTATCTCCTCTCCTCATAATTGTCGCGGGACTCGCGGGATTGGTATAGAGCGCCTTCGCCTTATAGGTCGAGAACAACTGGGGTGTCCCTCCGTCCCCGCGCCCTGTTATTTTTCAATG
>CBDUSZ010000175.1:0-7408 GCA_965370015.1 uncultured bacterium
TGGAAAAGACTGTGCAAGCGGATGAAGAGTTTGCGGTGATCTGTCGCTCCGGCAAACGAAGCGCAGTATTGTCCAACTGGCTGGCCACCAAAGGTGGATACAACAACGTGCTAAACGTGCAGGGCGGAATTGCCTCATGGATTGAGGACGGGCTAGCGGTGAACAAATCCGGTTCCTGAGGGCTGTATCAGGTTTAGGTTGGCAATGAACCTGATCGCGTTCTCGGGCGATCAGGCTATATTGCCTTTTTCGGCATGGCGGCAAAATAAAGCTCTTGTGCCGATGGTTAAATAGCGCGACGCATTCCCGCGTCGCGTCTCGCGGACGCATCTCCGTTCACCTTAGAGTGCGGCGCGCATTTCAATCTGGTCCGTAGAGCCTGTTGGATAATTTTGGTGCGTTTTGAATCAGGCTGAAAATGGATTTTTAGCTTGTCTGCTGCAATTTTGTGCTGGTGAATTGGTGATCCTGATTCCGCGCACTTAAAAGTCGCACGAACCCAAGAAAGAGTCGCTTGTCCTACAGAAATCTATCGACCAAAGTAACATTCTGTTATCTTCAATGTAAATTCGATTGGCAGAGTCATGCCGATTTTATAACCAGAGAATATACGAGCATATGCCACTCGATGCGGACTACGACAATGACGCTAGTTTGACCCGGGACGCGGGCAATCCGACCGGCGCTGTCCTGGTTATTGGTGGCGGCATCGCCGGCATGCAGGCCTCGCTTGATCTCGCCAACACCGGTTACAAGGTGTTCATGGTCGAACGTAACTCGGCCATTGGCGGCAACATGGCGCGGCTGGACAAAACCTTTCCCTCCAATGATTGCGCGATGTGTACCATCTCGCCTCGACTGGTGGATTCCGAACAACACCTGGATGTGGAAGTCCTGACTAATAGCGAAGTGCTTCAGGTTACCGGTGAAGCGGGCAATTTCATCGCAACCCTGCATACCCGGCCACGGTTTATTGATGCCGCCAAATGTACAGCCTGTGGCAAGTGCGCCGAAGTCTGCCCGGTACCCAGCGAAAACGAATTTGACGGTTTTCTGGTTAAGCGCCGCGCAGCTTACAAGCTATATGCACAAGGCGCCCCCGGCGCATTTGCTATCGACAAACGCGGTGTCGCACCGTGCCGAGATGCCTGTCCCGCCGGGCAACGCGCGCAAGGCTATATCGCCTTGATCGCCGCAGGCCGTATCGCGGAGGCCTATCGCTCGATCAAGCGAGATAACCCTTTCCCCGCTATTTGTGGCCGTATCTGTAATGCGCGATGCGAAAGTGCGTGCAGCCGGGACAAGGTCGATGAAGCGGTTAGCATTCGTAGCCTGAAGCGCTATGTCACCGACACCATGTTGCGTAAGGAACGCATCGCTCCGCAACCGGCTCAACGTCTGCATGAGGAGACAATAGCCATCGTCGGTGCGGGTCCCTGTGGGCTGACTGCGGCGCAGGACCTGGTATTGGCTGGTTATGGGGTTAGCGTTTTTGAAACTCTTCCGGTCGCCGGTGGCATGTTGCGCGTCGGCGTTCCCGAATACCGACTGCCCGCCGATATTATCGAGCGTGAGGTCGCTGATATTATTGATCTGGGTGTCGATTTGCGCCTGTCCACGTCGGTTGAGAATATCGATGACTTACTCGCAGACGGCTTCAGTGCGGTGCTGGTTTGCGTGGGAGCGCACGAAGGCAATCGCCTGCCTGTCCCCGGCAATGATCTGAATGGTATCCTGGTCAACACAAGCTTTCTGCGTGATGTTCGCCTGCACCAGCTGGATAGTTCTGCGCGTGACCCGCGTCCTGATGTGGCAGGAAAACGAGTCGTGGTGATAGGCGGTGGTGATGTTGCCATGGACGTCGCCCGTACCGCTTACCGCCTGGGCGCTGCCGATGTCCAGGTCGCGATGCGCGAGAGTGAAGATGCGATACCAGCCAGTCCGGAAGAGGTCGTCGGTGCGCGCTCGGAAAATATCACCCTGAATACCTCGCTGAATTTCCTGCGCATCAAGGATGACGGCAATGGCAACGTTGCCGGCGTCGAATGTCAGTGCGTCAACAAGTTCGATATCGACGAAAACGGGCGCTGGATTGCTGATGTCATCGAAGGTTCCGAGTTTATCATTGATGCCGACGTGGTTGTCTTTTCTACCGGTCAAAAGGCTGGACTGTGTTTAATTCCGCAAGCCAGTGGGGTTAAAGTCAATGCGAATAATACACTCGATGTAAATCCCAATACCTTCGCCACTGGACGCTCTGGTATATTCGCCGCTGGTGACGCGGTCAGCGGCACGGCGTTTGTTATCGAGGCCATCGCTACCGGCCATAAAGCGGCCTTATCCATAGGGCGTTACCTGCGTGGCGAGGAGATGGATATCTCTGCAGCGGAACACGACGTCGCCAGCTTTAGCCAGGCGGAACTCGATGCCCGCGTACTAAAAGGCGAGATTGTCCCGACACCACGTATATCTGCTGGCAGTCTGGCGCTCGATAACAGGGGCAGTTTTGCAGAAGTCGACCAGTGTTACACCGAGGCTGAGGCCATGGCGGAAGCGGCGCGATGCCTGAACTGCGGTATCTGCTCGGAATGCCTGGTCTGTGAAGATGCCTGTGAAATCGGCGCCATCGACATGCACGGAATGGCGAAGACCTATGATGTTAAGGTTGGTGCCGTCATCATGGCGCCGGGCTATCGACCATACAATGCCGAGCATTCCGAAGAGTTTGGCCTGGGCCGTTATGCCAACGTGCTTTCATCGATTCAATATGAGCGCCTGTTATCTGCCTCCGGCCCGACCAATGGCAAGGTACTGCGTCCTTCAGATAACCAGCGGCCAAAACGCATCGCCTGGTTACAGTGCATCGGCTCACGCGATGCCAGCCACGACTACTGCTCGGCGGTATGTTGCATGTACGCCACCAAACAGGCGGCCATGACCAGGGGCCACTGGCCTGATATCGACACCGAAGTTTTTATCATGGATCTGCGCGCGTTCGGCAAGGGTTACGAGGCCTACTACAACAAGGCGCGTGACAACCTGGGGGTTCGTTACACGCGTAGCCGCATATCAAAGATCATTGAAGACCCGGTTTCGAAAAGCCTCGTGCTGCGCTACATGGATCGCGGCGAAATTGCAAACGCCGGCCCCGGCGAGTCTATTCGCGAAGAAATCTTTGACATGGTAATACTGTCAGTCGGCATGGAAATAGACGATAGCACCAGGGAGCTGGCACAGCGGCTCAACGTCGAAGTGGACGATTACGGTTTCTGCAAGACCATACAGTACGACCCGTTGCACACCAGCCGTGAGGGCTTTTTTGCTGTTGGCCCGTTCCGCGAACCAAAAGATATTCCCGAGTCTCTGCTCGAAGCCAGCGGTGCTGCCGTCCAGGTCGGAACCATGCTGCGCAAGTCGCGTGGTACCCTGACCCGCGCAGCAGTGTTCCCGGCAGAACGAGATATCGTAACCGAAAACCCCAGGGTCGCGGTCTTTGTCTGCCATTGCGGTACCAATATTGGTGGCTATCTGGATGTTCCCGGGGTAGCCGAATACGCTAGCGGCCTGCCCGGTGTCATTCACTCGGAACACCCGATGTATGCCTGCTCCCAGGATAGCGTCGCCCACATCACCGAAAAGGTGAAGGAAATAGGTGCCAACCGAGTGGTTATTGCCAGCTGTACGCCGCTCACCCACGAGCCGGTGTTCCGTAAGTCGTTGCGCGCCGCCGGGCTGAATGCCTACCTGCTCGATATGGCCAACATCCGCAACCAGTGCTCATGGGTGCATTCGCACGACTGGGATGCGGCGACCGAAAAAGCCAGGGACATGGTGCGTATGTCGATTGCGCGGGCGATTAAATTGCAACCGCTGGCGACCAATGAAATGCCGGTGCAGAGCGGCGCCCTTGTAATCGGTGGCGGTGCTGCTGGCATGGAGGCTGCAATTACCCTCGCCGATCAGGGCTTCCCGGTAGACCTGGTGGAACGCACCAGCGAACTGGGCGGTGCGTTGCGCCATCTGCACTACGGGCTCGAACAGTTTGGTATTGAAGCAACCCTGCTACCGCGAGGCTCTGATGGTTTCCTCGGCCCACAGGACTATCTGAAAAAGTTGATCGCAAAAGTGATACAGCACCCATCCATTAACCTGCACTTCAATGCGCAGGTAGTCGATGCTCAGGGTTTCATGGGCAACTTTTCCTCGACTATTGCCTACACAGACCGCCCGCAGCGTATCGAGGTCAGCCATGGTGCGACCATCGTCTGTACTGGGGGGGTCGAATACCGCGGTGAAGAATATGGGCATGGTAGCGATCCGCGTATCACCACCCAGCAACAATTTGAAGACACATTGGCCGAAATCGAAAACGCTGGTGGCGAAGCCCCGAATAATGTGGTGATGATCCAGTGCGTTGGACCGGCGGATAAATATTGTGGCCGTATCTGTTGCACCAGCGCGTTGAAGAATGCGCTGACCCTGAAGCGCTTAAATCCTTTCGCGCAGATCACCGTGATCTACAAAGACATCCGCACTTACGGCTTCAAGGAGCGCCTCTACACCCAGGCGCGTGAGGCTGGTGTCATCTTTATGCACTACCAGGACGACCGTAAAGCCGAAGTCACAGTCGGTGCGGATGGTGCTCTGAACGTCAGTGTGTGGGAAGAAATCCTCGGCAGGCAACTCGATCTGAAACCCGATATGGTGGTTCTCAGCTCACCCATTGTTCCTGCGCCCGGCGCCGAGGCGCTAGGCAGAAAGCTGAAGGTGGCACAAGATGCCGACGGTTTTTTCATGGAAGCGCATATCAAATTGCGCCCGGTCGACTTCCTCGCCGATGGCGTGTTCATGGCGGGCCTCGCGCACTATCCCAAGCTGTTGCAGGAATCCATCATTCAGGCACGCGCGGCGGCGGCGCGCGCAACCACTATTTTGTCGCGTGATACGCTGACCACCGGCGGCCCGGTGGCCGAGATTAACCGGGAAATGTGCGTCGCCTGCCTGACTTGTGTGCGGAGTTGTCCCTTTGGTGCGCCGCGGATTTCCGCTGATGCGACGAGTGTCGGCGGTATTCTCGGAGTCGCCTATATTGAATCGGCGCTGTGCCAGGGCTGCGGCCTGTGTACCGCTTCCTGCCCTGCCTGTGCTATCGAGTTGAAGCACTACACTGAAAACCAGATGGGCGCAAAACTTGATGCCCTGTTTGAAAAGGCGTATGTATAAATGAGTACCGCAAATAAAACCTTTGCGCCGCAAATAGTCGCCTTTTGCTGTCGTCACTGCGCCTATTCAGCCGCTGATCTGGCGGGTGGCGCGCGCTTGAGCTATCCGCCATCTATCAAGATTGTGGAAATGCCGTGTACCGGTCGCGCCAATGTCGTGGAAATTCTTCACGCCCTGGAAAAGGGTGCGGACGGAGTTGCGGTTGCAGGTTGTCTGCCAGGTACCTGTCACTACATCAGGGGGAATACGCTGGCGAAACATCGCATCGACCATGTGATGGAATTACTCAAGACCATCGGACTGGAGCATCAACGTGCGCGCATGATCAATATCTCCGCAGCCATGGGGGCGCAGTTCGTTACCGAGGTGACCAATTTTTTCGAAACTATCAAAGCGCTGGGGCCCTCTCCATTATCAGGAGAAACCCGCAATACCCGGATCGGGAGCTAATCATGATTATTGCTGAACAGAAACCGCTGAATGAAATCAAGGCCATGCTTAAGGGCTTCAACAAGGTCCTGGCCGTTGGCTGTGGCACCTGCGTTACGGTGTGCTTTGCCGGTGGCAAACAGGAAGTCGGCATCCTCTCGGCGTCCCTGCGCATGTCTAGCGATCTGGATGGTGAGGCTATCAGCGTCGATGAAACCATGGTTCAGCGCCAGTGCGAGAAAGAATACAACGCCACGCTGGAAGCAGGCCTGGAACAGTACGATGCGATCCTGTCACTCGGATGTGGTGTTGGGGTTCAGTCCCTCGCGCAGCAATTCCCCGGCATCCGTGTCTTGCCCGCGCTAAACACCAAGTTCATGGGTTATCCAGCCGAACACGGTGTGTGGGAAGAACGCTGTCAGGGCTGTGGCAATTGCGTGTTGCATATTACCGGTGGCATCTGCCCGGTCAGCCGCTGCCCCAAGTCCCTGTTCAACGGTCCCTGTGGTGGTTCGCAGTTGGGCATCTGCGAAGTGGATCAGGAAACCGAATGTGCCTGGCACAGCATTTGCGAGAACCAGCTCAGGCTGGGCCTGTTCGACGAGATGATGGAGATCCAGCCAGCCAAGGACTGGTCCTCGGCCCGCGATGGCGGTCATCGCAGGATTGTGCGCGAGGATGTTCGCATCCCCGATGTTGAGAAGGCATAGGATGACCATGAAGATGATGAATTTCCCCGCTTTCACAATGCCGCAAAACACCGACACGCCACCTTTCGCGGAACGCAGTGACAGTCACCTGGCGCGCGTGCTGGCTTCTGGAGAATTTGCCGTAACTGGCGAAATCGGGCCGCCGAAGGGACATGACCCGGAAGTAGTCCGCAGCAAGGCCCGCCTGTTACTCGGCTGTGTGGATGCCGCCAACGTCACCGACAATCAGGCAGCGGTGGTGCACATGAGCTCAATCGCCGCTGGCTGTATCATGCTGGATGAAGGTCTGGAACCGATCATCCAGATGACCTGTCGCGATCGCAATCGCCTGGCCATGCAGTCCGATTTACTCGGAGCCTACGCACTGGGTATGCGAAACCTGTTGTGTTTATCGGGGGATCACCAGTCCTGCGGCAATCATCCCGGTGCGAAAAATGTCCACGACATCGATTCCATGCAGTTTCTGCGCATGGTGAAGGAGATGCGCGATGAAAACAAATTCCAGTGTGGTGAAGAAATCAAGGGTGGTGGTCCACGCTTCCTGATCGGTGGTGCGGCCAACCCGTTTGCCGATCCGGCGGAATGGCGCCCCTATCGACTGGCGAAAAAGGCCATTGCCGGTGCGGATTTTGTGCAAACTCAACTGATCTACGACATGCAACGCTTCCGTGAGTATATGAAACGTGTAGTCGACATGGGTGTCGCTGAACAGGTCAAAATTATCGCCGGAGTTGGCCCATTAAAGAGTGTCGGCATGGCGAAGGTTATGCGCGATCGTATCCCGGGTATGAGCGTACCCGATGCGATTGTCGATCGTATGGCCGCCGCGGTAAAAGGTATCGATACCGACAACAAACCCGAACGCTCCACCGCATGGAAAGCCGAGGGGATTAAAATATGCATCGAACAGATTCAGCAAATTCGTGAGATTGAAGGCGTTGCCGGAGTCCACATCATGGGGATCGAATGGGAAGAAGCAATTCGCCCCATAGTGCAAAGTGCAGGTTTGCTACCGCGTCCAGTGGTCGAGGTTTAGTTTTAGAACA
>CBDUSZ010000176.1:0-7398 GCA_965370015.1 uncultured bacterium
CTTTAATCCCATATTATTATATATAAATCGAAAAATTATTCCATATTTCATTTATTATTCTTGAACTTCCTTACATTCAAATCTTAATTACCACTATTTATATCAGATTAATTGACTAATTTGCGTCTTGAGAAACTCATTAGAACGATCGACTCCAGGCACTGATCCAGCAATATCCGTAAGATACACGGGGGACCTCGGACGTGGATTGCTTCGGATTGCGACCCACAAAAACATGATCCCCGGCAGCCCACCTCGATCTACTGAAATAAATTAACGACACTCTTCTTCCAGTCGATTGCGTAAACGCAGCAAGTAGGCATCAAGCGGCTCATCCGCGGTGGATGGTATGAGAAATTTCAACTTTGCGGCTACGATGTAGTCACGACGAGCCCCATCTCCAGCCGGCTTTTTTTCGGTGATAATCGCCTGGATGCGTTGTAGCACTTGCTCGGGCTGCTGACAGTAGCGCGGCAAAGAAACCTGAGTTGCGTACCAACGGCTTGCGAAGGAAATAAGCAGTAAAACTGTTAATACCACCAGCACCAGTCGTACAGCCTGGAATCGTTGGACAGACGGTTCGTAAGGCACCGATGGGTTGGGTATTAAGCTACTCAACGAATTACTGCCGATACTGGGACAATATTTTTCGCGACCTCAATTCCCGGCGTATAAGTGCTCGGCCGCGCTATCTTTTCGAGCTGCCGCAAAATTTGGCTAGCTACCCTTTCAGCACACAGTATTCGATCTCGCACAGAGACACCGCCTTTGTAGTTAGCTTCAAGGTAAAGGCCGGGTAAAATATCCAGGCGGCGATTAATCGCTACCAATCGCCTGGAATAAGCGCCATGGTAAAGCGGCAAGGCTCGTGCATGAGACTCTATATGCAGCATTTCCGGATCGGCTTTGACTCCTAGCGTGGCTCGCAGCATGTGCATGACCGAATCCAGGCTACGCGTGGCGTCCCATTCCACTGCAGCCGGATTACGAGCGCCGCCCAGGTAATTGGTCAACAAAATTTGATCCTTTGGTGCATGATTCGGAAACAGGCTACTCATCCACAGGCAGCCGTTAGGCGCGAAACCACTACGCCGGGGTACCAGGAAGCCACTACCGTCAAGCGGGTGCCTGATACGAGCACGATCAAAACCGGTATGTACGACATTGACGGGGGCATACTCAATAGCACGCAGCAACTGCGCAAGTTCATGGTCGAAATTATCGATTAACCCTGCCGCGGCATCCGATGGTGTGCTCAGAACCAGATGTTTGGAAAATGTTGTGCACGATATATCCCCTATAACACCTTGCGTCATCCAGCCCCCATGGACCGGCCATACCTCGCCGACCCGCAGCTTGTTGCGTACGCGAAAGCCACCCTGGCTGGCAAGCGTTTCAACCAGGGTTTCCATACCGCCAGTGAAAGAAAATGCTTCCGGTCTCCCCGCGCTGCCTCGCTGCCCTAGTTTCTTAAGTAACGCGCCGATTGCCAGGCTGCCGTAACGTTTCTCAAGCACGACGAGCCTCGGCATGGTCGCTTGCGCTTCGGCAAGATCCACATCGCTGGCAAGTGGCCCTGACAAATAAGGCTCGAACACTTTTTCAAGAAACTCTTTACCTAGTCGACGCGTCACGAACTCGGCGACGCTCTCCTCGGGATTCCCACCGCGAGGTACAAGCGGCTCCGCCAGCAATCGCAACTTACCCAACTTACTGAATAAAGGCGTTGTCAACAGATCGCCGAGAGTGGATGGCACTTCGCACAATCGACCTTGGTCGAGTACATAGCGCCTGGAGCCCGGTGCCCGCGCACATTTGCTTGAATCGAGTCCAGCGGTATGCAGGAAATCATTCACTTCCGAGCGAAAATTCATCACCATAGAAGCGGCACTTTCTAATCGATAGCCTTCTTTTTCAACAGTGCGTATCTTGCCACCCACGCGGTCGGCGCCTTCCCATACCTCGACTTTAAGCCCCGAGCGTGCCAGACAATGAGCGGTGGCCAGGCCAGAAATACCTCCACCAACGACTAATACGTCCAGCTCGCTCATGCCTTACCCGCATTCGATTTCGACGCAGGGCTCTCTTTGAACGACTTTGGTGGCCCGGCCGACCCGAATCTTGCGACGGCCATATCCGACAGGTGCTGACTAGTAATTCGATCTTCACCCAATTCACTCACGTATGCTTCGGCTCGCTTCTTTACCATTGGACGCAGAAATTCAGGTATGCGGGAAAGGCGTTGCTCCGCATTCGTACTCCAATGCAGTACACTTTTGACAGAATTTTCCAGAGGGAATACAGGCGCCTGCCCTTGTGGCTCATAAACGCACAAATCGTCAGCATCCATTAATCCGCCGCCCTTTGCCAATGGGCGCGCACGACAGCCGCCACAAAGCATTCGGTATTCGCAGGCACCGCACTTACCACCGAGCGAGGCCGAACGTAGAAGAGCGAAATCTTCAGCGTCCGTCCAAAATTCACTAAACGCGGCTTCGCGAATATTGCCAACTTCCTGTTCGATGTAGGGGCAGGCCGTAACACCTCCGCGATGATTTACGCGTGCATAATGAACGCCCGCGATACAACCATCGGCTTCGCGTCCGCTGATTCGATTTATCGCGGCCTGCGGTTGTAACTGATAGGCAATGCGTTTGTAGTGTGGTGCGCAGCGTGGGCGTACGATGAGGCCCGGATAGTCGGCCTGAGCCTGTATTAAATCAACCAGTATATTTTCGTAACGTTCCGGCGTAAGCGTAACTATTGACTGCGCGCGTCCAACGCAAACCAGAAAAAACACGTTAATCGCACGAGCCCCGCAACTCTGTCCAAATTCGATCATAGCGGGCAACTCGTTCGCGTTATCATCGGTCACGGAAAAATGTAGCTGAAAATCGATCCCATAACGGCGGCAGCGCTCGATGCCCGCCATGGTTTTTGCCCACGCGCCTTTCTGGCCCCGAAAACGGTCATGACAGTCTGGATCCAGTGAGTCCAGGCTGATGCCCAGGCCTAACACTCCGGCGTTTTTCAACGAGTCTACGCGACGCTCGCTAAGTAACATGCCATTGGTGCCTACTACCATTGGCAAACCCAGGTCAGAGCCGTGTCGGATGAGTGTCTCGAGGTCTTTACGAACCAGAGGTTCCCCGCCAGTAAGAACTACCATGGTGCCGTGCCCCAATGAGGCGACATCATCGAGTAGCGCCTGCACTTCCGAAGTGCTTAATTCGTCTTCGTCACCCTGGCGTAAGGTTTTCGCATCGAGATAGCAGTGAGCGCAAGCGAGGTTGCAGCGCCGCGTCAGGTTCACCGCGAGCAACGAGAGATCGTTCGCGGCTACCGACATGGATTTAGGTGTCACCACGAGGATCACCAGGCTCGAGATGAAACACACCACGATCCTGCCACTCACGCTTTATAGTACGTACCGCCCGCTCATCGACTTCTGCGAGCCCCTGCAGCCGTGCCCAGGTTTCAATTTCTCTTACCAGCATACCACGCACAGAATCCGGCGCTCGCTCGATTCGTGCGCGGGCATTTGTGGTCCAGGGTATGGAAGTTTCCACGGACTCGGAGCCCTCCTTAAAGACTTTCAATACCCCTTCGAGGAATTCGATATCAACCTGGTTAAGATTATTTTGCGATGCGATTGTTTCGGTGGCGCGCTGCGTCAACCTGCGACAGTAACCCGCCGGGACTTCTTCGAGTCGAGCTGTGGCTTCTGCCGTCCAGTCGAGATTAGGGGTGCTTGTCTTTTTCGTCGGTAAGGGACTTACCTTTTGCGAAAAGGGGCACTTACTTTGTTGCATATTCGGCTCGGCGACACCGGTGCCATTCGACACACTTTCTTCAGCCATTACGGCACGCGCTATTTCGAGACCACTTTCGACAAGGTCGAGTGTTACGGTATTTTTATTTTGCTGCCTTGTGTGGCTTTCAATACGCTCCCGACAGGCATCGCGCATAAAGCCTTCTGGCACGCGTATCAATCGGGCGAGTGCGGTCGCCTCCCAATGCAGCGGATCCTGATCGCTTACCTACCCTTGATCTGGTTCGCTGCTAAGAGCCCTGGTCGTGCTATCGAGAAATGTGTCCAGGTGCGTTGATGTGACCACTGTCTCGCGTTCGCCTCGTGCTTTCTTCTCCGTCCGTAGTCGAATGTTGTCTCGCAAGGACAAGTCATCGATCTGATTGAGCTGCGTCTGGGCTTCGTCAGACCATGCCATTTCAGCAATCTTAGCACTTCCGAGTTCGCCCGCGTCATGGGCTTCAACGATCTCTGCAAGGGCTTGCTCCGCGCGGGCGGGCATCAAAGTAGCAGTAGCTTCTTCGACAATACGTTCGGTGACCACGGTATGGCCGCGCTCCTGGGCGTAACGCAAAATCGCCATGCGCGCCATGTTTTGCACGAAGCTCGGCGCGCGTTGTAGGCGCTCTTGCGCTTCGCGTGTCCAGGAAACAGTGACGTCGGCAATGCGTTCCATCTGGGGCTGGTGTTCACGTTGGCTGAGCAATACTGCGCACTGCGCGTTGCGCAACAAATTCTCAGCATTTCCACCTATGTCTAGTTCAGCATCGGCATGAATGCCGAGCTTGCCGATCACTAATAATGAAGGATTCAAATCGCGTACGTAGCGCCCAATGATATCGTGTGGCTTACCATCAAGCAGTTTAGTTTCGATCGGTATCGCATAGTCAGCAGCAATGTCCTTGGCAATTTCTAAATGCCCCGCGTAAATTTTCGCCAGTCCAGAATCGATGATTTCTTCGTGAAGCCGTTCCTGTTCTTTGAAGTGAAACACTTTGCCAGCTTCTTCAGAAAGCACGCTGGCAATGCGATTAAAAGCCACGTAGTGGTAGTAGGGGTCAAAAGCGGAAACTACATGCAGAGGAACCTGCCATTCCTGAGTTAGAGAAAGGGCAGTCAGCAATCCGCCGTAAGCTTGTGCCGACCCATCGATTGCAACCACGATAGGACCTTCGCTAATTGCTTGTGCGGGGGATTTAATCACAAGAGTGTCGATATTGGCTCGGCGTACCACCCGCTCGCAAACGGTACCAATGCATGATTCAGCGACTGCACCCAAACCCAGCGCACCCAATACCAGCAGATCGTAGTTGCCACTGTTGGCTTCCGCGACCATTTGCCGATAGTTTTTGCCTTCCAGAGCGCGGCGGACATACCGCAGACCCGCCTCTTTGCAGACACGATCAGCCTGATCCAAATAGGACTCGGAAATGATCGACAATCCTCTGGTGATCAAATCATCGTGTACGTCGCGTTGACGTTCGAGCTCTTCTTCCTCGCGAAATTTTTCGGGTAACCCACCTTCCATTTGGCGAAATCTTAAATCGTGCATTTGTGCCGCATAAACATGTGCTGCGGTAACCTGCGCGCCCGACAATTTCGCCAACGCAATTCCGTCCTCGACACCCCGATTGGAGTGATCAGAGGAATCGACTGCAAGCAGAATTTCCCGATATAGCGGCAGTGGCTCGACGCTGGTTGTTGCTTGTTTTACATTTTCTTTCATCTCGCGGACTCCAATAACTAAACCCACCCTGGCATGTACTTAGCTTGCAAACAGCCAATAACCGATTAAATATCCGACAACCAGCAAATTCACGGCCGCCCCTGCGAGTACGAAATAGTCGAACGCGCTAAAGCGAGCGCGTAGCGCATGGATCAGGCTAGCCATGGGCATACCTGCTCACTTTTATTTGAATAAAAAACTAACATACGAAACTCTGGAAGGTGAGCGCATTTTTTAACAAATTACAGTGACACTGTAGTGACACAAGCTGCTCAATCGCTATAAAACCGGCCGACATATACTGCGCATACTCGGTAGTTCAACCGCCATCTGGACAAGGCATTGCACGATTAGCCTGTTGCAGGCTAGAATATTCGTCGTCCTATATAGAATTACCTAGAACCAAAAATGGCGAACAATCCAAGCTCCGAGATATATCAACTGGCTCTGGAAGCGGCTCCCTCCGGCATCCTGGTTGTTGGCGACCTGGGTGATATCCAGTATGTAAATCAAACACTTGCAGATATGTTTGGACATCGTGTGGAAGAGCTCCTGGGTAAACCGGTTGAAATTTTGCTGCCTTACCAATTCGCCGACGCTCACCGGCGCCATGTTGAGAAATATTCACGCAGCCCTGAGTCACGGTCGATGGGTGCTGGAAGAGACCTGGAGGGTATTAGCAAAGACGGTCGGCGGTTTCCCGTGGAAATCGGGTTGCGCCCCGCGCAAACTAATTCCGGACGCTTCGTGGTCGCAACGGTGATCGATATCACCAAACGCAAGGCCATCGAAGAACGATTACACTTTCACGAAGAGCAGCTCGAGGAGATGGTTGTAGAGCGAACACGAGAGTTGCATGAAGCACAGCAGGAAAAGGAACGTGTCCTGGATCAACTCATCCAGGCAGAAAAAATGACCGCCGTGGGAACGCTGGTCAGCGGCATTGGCCACGAGATCAACAATCCCCTGTATGTACTTTATGCCACAGCCGAAAGACTCACAAGCGAAAATGATATCACCCGGTGCCACGCTTACGGTCACGATATCCTCAAGCAGGCGAAGAGTATTGCAGAGACCGTGAAGTCCCTGTCGCAGTACGCTCAGCCAGGCACCCGACACGACCTTCAACGCGTGGACATCACCAGATCGGTCGTCGACGCTGTGCATCTTGCTCAAAGTACACTGCGTGGGAACCAGGTCGATTTTAAAATCTCGGAGAGCCCCGTACCGGAAATACTGGCCAAGTCCGAGGAAATTCAACAGGCGCTATTCAACATTGTGCGCAACGCCATTCAGGCCATTGATGGCAAGGGGCGAATCGAGATCAGCACGCTACAGGAAGGAGACTGGGTTACCGTACGTATCCAGGATAATGGGGCTGGAATTTCGAGCGAACACTTAAAACAGGTATTCGACCCGTTTTTTACTACCAAGGGGCCGGATGAGGGTGAAGGGCTTGGGCTTTATGTAGTCAGTCAAATCATCACCCGTTATCAGGGCACGATAGATGTCGAGAAAACCGCAGATGGCGGTACTCGATTTATAATCCGGTTTCCTATTACCGGCTAAAATAATTACCAAAGAGAGGAGTTCCTATGAAACATCATGTTCTAGTTCTGGATGACGAAGCGGATGTCCGTACCGCCATCCGACTGCAGCTCGAAGATACTCATTTCGAGATCCTGGAAGCAGAAAATGTGGAGCAGGCTATTGGCTTGCTGGACGACAATCCGATCAGCATCGACGTCATTATCTGCGATGTTCGAATGCCGGGAGTAAGCGGGGTCGAGGCGGTTGCTACCTTTCAACGAGAGTATCCGACCACGCCGGTGATCGTCCTGACTGGCTTTCCAGATACCAG
>CBDUSZ010000177.1:0-7231 GCA_965370015.1 uncultured bacterium
CTGTGGGAGGAAATGTTGTAATGATGCTTGCAAAAGACCCACGGAAACAAAAAGCGGCATGGGAATTTATCAAATTTGCTACAAGCCCCCGCGGACAGACTTTACAGGTAAAGCACGCGTCGTATTTGCCCTCGAATTTTCTGGCAGTTAAAAATCCGGATTTACTGGGCCGTTATTATGGAGAGCATCCTCTTGAACTGACGGCAATCGATCAGCTTCTTCTTGCAAAAAAATGGTATGCCTTCCCGGGACCGGATGCGCTCAAGATAACTAAGGTGATTGAAAAACATATTCGGTCAGTTGTGACTCAGGAGGTTGATCCTGATACTGCACACAAGAAAATGGTAAAAGAGGTGGAGGGGCTGTTGCCTAAATAGGTCGGTATACTTATTTAGAGAATCCGAGACGATTCATTAAAATAGGATATATTAATGCTGTCATCATATAGCCTAACCACCAAACTTATGGCAATTGTAGTGGTTATCGCTGCAGGATATGCACTACTTATCGGTCTCTTTCTTTTTACTTTTAATCATATAAAACTTTCCGGGGATACGATATTGGATCGGGATATAACACGTATCACTGATAATGCGAAGCTGGGAAGAGAGCTTGTATACATTGTATCCGATACCAATAATGTGACAACTTCATTCTACAAGAACGATGATTTACTCAAAAGGCAGAGCGGAATCATCAGCAGCAAAACACTATCACTATTTTCGGGTAGCAGCGATATACGGCTAAAAAATATACTTGAAATATTTACCAAAGAAGTAGATTTGGTTTTCAAACAATGTCGTAAAATAAATCAATTGCACGCTGAAATAGAGTCAATAATCGGTGAATTTAGAACCTATGCGGAATTAATTAACCACGTTCTTGACAGGCAGATGGTAAAACGCTCATTAGAAGGAGAAGAACTAACCGACCTGAGAGTGCTCGGGCAAATGATGCCGGGAGTCCTTTTGACTGTCGGAGATATTGACAGCACTTTTAATGTATCGGGGATTGAATATTTCAAAACATCAACGATTACGACAGATCATCCCATATTTAATCTCGCTGATGACTTATGGTGGAGGGTTTATCACATTGGTGACACAGAACCTTCAGTACGAGATACCATCGGGCGATTTAAGGAAATAATTAATCATTTTAAACAGACAATATTGGTTTTCAATACAAATGCACAGGGCTTAAATAAACGACTGATAGAAATGAATATACAGAAGAATAATTTGCTCAAATATCTGAGTGAGACCGATCTTATTCTTAAAAACGAAATCGCCAAGATGAAAGGGGGGATGACCGATACTTTCCTGCTTTATAGAAATTTTATGCTGATATTCTCTGTGTTCCTGGTCCTTATAATTATTTTCATGGCAATATTTTTTATAATGACCAACATCAAAAAACCGATGGCATTGATAATTAAAGGATTAGAGTCAATCACCAAAGGAGACTTGAACACAACTTTTAAAATGAATAGAAAAGATGAGTGGGCACTGATAGAAACTGCTCTGAACAAGATGGTTTCGGAGCTGAAATCTTTATATGTCAGAATTGAGAACAGCAAAGACAATTTGGAAAAAACGGTGTCGGAACGTACACGGGAGCTTGGAATTACAAACGAAAAACTTGAACTGGCCAAGGAAACCAGTGAAGCGGCTAACCAGGCCAAAAGCATGTTTCTCTCCAATATGAGCCACGAACTGCGCACCCCGCTGAACGCCATATTGGGTTTTGCCCGACTGATGACGCGGGATTTGACGATTGGTAAGGAACAGCAGCAAAGGATCAGCATCATAAGTCGAAGTGGAAACCACCTCTTGACTCTCATCAATGACATACTGGACATCGCCAAAATAGAATCCGGCCGGGAAACGTTAAATGAATTGAGTTTTGATTTGTCTGTTTTTATTGATGAGATTACAGATTTGTTTCAAAGCCGGATTATCGAAAAAGGTCTGTTTTTCACACTAGAAGAGAATGATGACCTACCTAGATATGTCAAAAGCGATAAAGCTAAGTTGCGGCAAGTGCTTATCAATCTTCTTGGCAATGCTCTGAAGTTTACGGAAACAGGAGGCCTGACTCTCAGAGTGCGGTCTGGTGCTTTGGCGAAGAATATCCAGACGCTTCACTTTGAAGTTGAAGATACAGGCATTGGTATTGATTCTGAACAGCTGGAGAATATTTTTGACCCCTTTGCCCAGGCTGGACAGGTACAAACCGACAGCATGGGAACCGGGCTTGGGCTAAGTATCTGCAAGTCGTTCGTTGAATTACTTGGTGGTGAGATCAGTGTTAAAAGTAAGCCGGGCTCGGGCTCGCTGTTCCGTGTCGATCTGGCGGTAGCCCTGGCGGTAACCGCGGAGGCCAGCGGAATTGAGGAGTCCGGACCGGTAGTTATCGGTCTGCAACCGGGTCAGTCCACCTGGCGCATCCTGGTGGTGGAGGACGACTCTGAGAACCGGCAGTTGCTGAACAGTCTGCTTCTCCAGGTGGGCTTCAATACACGGCAGGCAGAGAACGGTGAGGAGGCTGTTGCCCTATTCAAACAGTGGCAACCCCACTTCATCTGGATGGACATACGCATGCCGGTGATGGATGGTTATGCCGCCACAAAGAAGATCCGTGAATTACCGGGGGGTAAAGAGGTGAAAATAGTCGCCGTCACGGCACATTCCTTCAACGAACACCATGAAAAAATCCTGGCAGCCGGCTGCGACGGTTTGGTGCGCAAGCCCTTCCAGGAGCATGAGATCTTCGATACCGTTGCCCAGCACCTTGGGGTCGAATATCTACTCGGAGAAACTGCGGAAGCCCCGGCACCTGAAGAGACCATCCCGCTTACCGCGGAGATGCTGTCCAAGCTCCCGGTTGAAATTATTGAAGAGCTGCGCGAAGCGGCTCGGGCTCTGAACAGAGATGCGATTTTTGCTACATTGGAACGTATCGAACCACAGTCCCCGAGCATAGCGAGTGGCTTGCGATCACTTTTGGACAACTTTCAAATGGGTCGGATTCGCGCCCTTCTGGATGTCGTGCAATGAGTAGAGAACATGACAAACCGATGATTTCTAAATACGCTATGAAGTTTCCTGCTGGTGACATTCTTATCGTTGATGATGAAGTCCCCAACCTGCAGCTGCTGACCCAACTCCTCTCAGAAGAAGGTTACCAGATTCGCCCGGCAGAGAATCCACTACTGGCCATTGAAGCCGCTCTGGAGCAGCCCCCATGCTTGATCATACTGGATGTGAGGATGCCGGAGATGGATGGCTTCGAAGTCTGTAAACGCCTGAAACAGGACGGGCGGACACGTGACATCCCGGTCATCTTCGTCAGCGCGCTGCAGGACGTGCAGGACAAGATCTTGGGCTTTGAGGCTGGAGGGGCGGATTTCATCACCAAGCCATACCAGGAAGATGAAGTCCTGGCTAGAGTGCGAACGCACATGAGCCTGCACCACGCGCAGTCGCACATGGCGGAACTGGTTGCGGAGCGTACAGCTGACTTGGAGGCGGAAATTGTTTTGCACAACCAAACAGCTGCTGAAAAAGAGCGACTTAGACAATTCGAACAACTGACCCAGAAAATCATGGCGCATCTTGCCGGGACTCAAGGCAAAGAAATCTACACGTCGGTGAACAAATGCCTGGGATGGCTGGGAGAGTATTTCGGGATAGATAGCGTATCGCTGGGGGGGATCTCGAAATCAGGGGAGCTCATGCCCTCGCTGCATTTGTGGGGTAAGCTACCCCCGAAGGAAACGATGCTAGCGGGCAATCCAACTCCAGGGCCGGATATGGTGGCTCAATTTAACCGCGAAGGTTACCTGGTATACAACCGGCTCGAGGACCTCAACGAGCTGCCACAGTTTCAGGAACATACCCGGCAGATGGGCGTCCTGGCGGGTGTCTTCTGGAAGCACCGTGATCGGGGATCCTGGGTCGAGGGGATGGCGATTTCCTCAACGAGTCCGAAAATCTGGCCGGATAGCATCATCAAGCATCTTGCTGTCGTCGGCGAGGTTCTTTTTAACGTCCTGTACCGCAGGCTAACGGAGATCGAGGCGGAGCGACACAGGCAACTCCAGCAAACCGTCACCGCTATTGCCTCGGAGTTTGTCCACCTGTCGCCGGAACTAGTGGATGCCGAAATCGAAAAAGCCCTGGGGCAGATATGCGAGTGTGTCGACGCTGATATTAGCACCTTCCTTCAATGGAAGGACACCGAGGGATTGACGATGAAGGTGAGCCACGAGTGGTATTCCGAATCCATCGATGGACCTCTCTTCCGCGGCGCCATTCTTGAAAACGATTATCCGTGGCTGGCTGCGCAACTAAGACAATCAGAGCCTGTCCTCATCGATAATCCGGACGACTTTCCTGCCGAAGCAGTTGCCGAGCGCGAGGCGTGTGAGCGCTTCGGCATACATTCGATCCTGTGGGCCCCTTTTGCGTGCGCTGAGAGCCGGCAAGGTTACATCGTGTTGGGAACGATCAACCGTCCGGGCTCGTGGCTGAAGAACGCCGTGCCACAACTGAGCCTCGTTGGAAACGTACTCGCCAGCGCCATTGAACAGCAACGCACAGACCTCAAGTTGCGGCAAGCCTACGATGATATCAAGCGACTCAAGAATCACCTCGAAGCTGAGAACGTGACGCTACGAGAGGAAATAAAATCTTCCTTTAACGAAAATGCGTTCGTCGGCAACAGCCAGGCCCTGCAGGCCGTTGTCCATCAGGTTCGACAGGTGGCAAGCACAAACTCGACCGTTCTATTTCTGAGTGAGACCGGCACCGGCAAGAGCCACTTCGCTCGCCTGCTCCACCAGCTGAGCGATCGTAATGATCGTCCACTGGTCACCGTGAATTGTGCCGCCCTGCCTGCCGAACTGATCGAGAGCGAGCTGTTTGGACACGAAAAGGGCGCGTTCACCGGCGCGGTCGCCAGGAAAATCGGCCGCTTCGAACTGGCCGATGGCGCCACCATATTTCTCGACGAGATCGGCGATCTACCCATCCAGCTTCAGGCCAAACTGCTCCGGGTTCTACAGGATCGCGAGTTCGAGCGGCTTGGATCATCAACTACGAGGACTGTGGATACAAGGGTGATCGCGGCAACCAATCGGGACCTCGACCAGTTAATCGACCAGGGCAAATTCAGGAATGATCTGTACTACCGATTGAGCGTGTTTCCGATCCGGCTTCCGCCGCTTCGTGAACATCGTACCGACATTCCCCTGCTCGTCTGGTTCTTTATTACAGAGCTGCAAGGCCCGCTCGGGAAGACCATCGAAAAAGTCCACCCATCGGCAATGGATGCCCTTACTTCCTACGACTGGCCGGGTAATATACGGGAGCTTCGGAATGTCGTCGAGCGCGCCATGATACTCTCCAAGGGCACAACGCTCGAACTGGAGAACGCCTTTACGAGTTATCAGAGCTCCGATCATGCTTCCTACCCAACTCAAGAGAGCCAGAGCGAAAATCTCGAAGGTGTTGAGCGCACCCACGTGGTAAAAGTGCTGGAGGATTGCAACTGGAAAATCCGTGGAAAAGACGGGGCAGCTGAACGCCTCGGGCTCAAACGAACTACTTTGCAGTCGCGAATGAAAAGGCTCGGGATTCAGCGACCGGCTGTATGAGACCAGGACTACTTATGAATATAAAACCCGTGACAATTGCTTTGCTGATGATATGCGCTATAGCCGGCTCCAATGGGCCGCTATAGGATCAAATCTTGACTTAACACAAATCAACTGCGGTGTTCATTTTTTTGATTAGATTTATTTCAGATTATGGATAGATAATATTCTAAAGCAGGGAAAAGAAATAAGACAGGGATTGAATTAATCGAGGTTAGTAACGGGAAATATGGTCAATAACAAACATTTAAAACCTGCCCGATTACCAGATCATAATGGCAGTTCCAACCTCTTCCCCTGATTTTGTAGGGTCGAATTCATTCGACCGCTTGCAATTATTGGCCGAATGAATTCGGCCCTACAGGCATCAAACTATGGGGTCAAATCTTGACTTAACACAAATCATCCACGCTCTTGAGCCTCATCGCAAAACCACTACGAATGGCAGTTGAAACTGATCATTATATGACTGTACCGCAGACCATCGGTCGAGGCAGAACCTAATAGTCGTTTATCAATGAACCGCCGTGAATTATTGTCTCGGGCATCTTTTCAGGAGCTGGAGTCACCTGCAGGTACTTGACATTGTTCATCGGAATTATAAATAACTCACCATTGATCTCGATCGCAAGCTTGTTCGCATCTAGCGCCTTTTGAACCCGGGTGGCCATTTGATGAAAATCTTCGACCTGCTTCGGAAATGTAACAGACAGCTTGCTTCCGTCTGCAAAATGAATTGTTAAGTATCTTTTATTTGTCATTTAATCTCTCCTATGCCATTGAAAAAAGTATTCACAACCGGATTGAAGCTACTACTGGCTAAAGTTTCCGCCAAGTGCCAGGTGTAAATCAACGCGTTGCGCCAGCCTGGCGTTTTTAATCCTGATCAGTGAAATTTTTGAATTGAGGGTTCGTGCCTGCATTTGTAATACGCTGAGAAAATCGACCTGGCCAGCGTCGTACTGAATTTTTGCGATCTCCAGTGCGCTTCGATTATTCTCTACGGAAGCTGCCAAAAATGACTCTCGTTCGAATAATAGCGTTTCATTGGTGAGTGCGGATTCAACTTCGTTAAATGCACCCAGCGCAATGCTGCCATAGTTTGCCAGTGCTGCCTCCTGTTGCGCCGTTTCAATTTGTACCTGGGCCTCAAGTTCACCACCGAGATCGAGTGGTGCAATGAAATTAGCACCGAGTGAGAAAAAATTGCTACTTGCGCCAACCAGATCGATTAACTCGTTGCTGGAGGATCCTCCGGAGGCGGTTAATGACACACTCGGCAGCTTCGCCGCCTTCGCTACCTGGATGCGCTGAAAAGCCGCAGCGACACGACGTTCGGCGGCAATCAAATCCGGACGCCGCTCGAGCAGTGCCGCCGGAACGCCGACCGGAATACCGGGCGGCGTCGGTACAAATTCGCGTGCCACTTCGAGCTCTGCCGACGGATAACGCCCCAATACCACCTCGATGCTGCGCACCGACTGGGTCAGCGCCCCGATTGCCTGGCGCTGACGTTCTTTGGCGGCGGCCAGATCGGCCCTGGCGAGGTAAACATCCTGAGGTGAACCGGCG
>CBDUSZ010000178.1:0-7213 GCA_965370015.1 uncultured bacterium
TGTTCCGATACGTCGGACCGCAACAACCCTATTGCATTTCCACCAGAGCCTGCCCCGTGAGCATTGCGAATGCTTCGCCTAAAGCGCCAAAAGTAGGTGCCTCCAGGCAATGCAGGAGCTATTGTCGAGGAGCGAGAACCTGCCCTTAATGAAGGGATACCAGGGAAATTACCTGTCCCGCCAATAGGATTCCATACGGATCATACTGCTTTCCTGCCAGACCTCTTTGATGTTGTAAAACTGGTTAAAACTTGGCTCCTCCTTAGGGAGGAGTACCCAGGGCTGCTTGCTTTCGGTATATATATGAACATCTGGAGGCAGGCGATCGGGTTCATCCAGGGTACCGACGCGTATAAACCAGCAGTCGTTAAAAGTTCCACTTTTATATTCACTCCACACGTTGGTGACGCACTCCGGGCAGAAAAAGGCAGTGTGGTAAGTGTCTGGAAAGCGATATTCGGCGATGGTGCCAGAGAGAATCTCTAGCTGAATTTTTTCGACCAGCGCATTCACTACAAAGGCACTACCGGTTACCCGCTGACATTGCCGGCAGTGGCAGGCGTGTACGATGAGTGGACTAGCATTCATTCTGTAACGAAGTTTGCTACACGAGCATCTGCCCTCAAAAACACTTTCAGCGGTCATGACTAAGTCTCCTGGAGAATTGTTATCGTATTTATCCAATAGAACATAAAGAGGGGCCTGAAATAAAATTGTCTTAATACGATTCGAAGTCCCTTGTTTTCCCATTTGGGATGTTCTTATCTAGGATATTCTTCTTTCAAACTCGCAGCCGATAGTACGAAGCAGTGTAGACTTAATGATTTTTGCTGCCAATTAGCTAAATATTGAAACATAATATGCATAAATGCATAGCAGGTGATTATAATGAACTGGGACGACCTAAGAATTTTCCTGTCAGTCGCTAGAACAGGCTCGTTTAGCGGCGCCGCCAAATCACTGAAGGTACAACAATCTACCGTATCCAGGCGCATGCGGAACATGGAAAAGAAACTAGGTGCCCGCTTAGTAGAACGCAATAAGACCGGGTATGAACTTACCCATGCCGGCGAAAATGTAAAAAAGGCAGCAATTCGAATGGAAATCGAAGTGCTTGGTGTTGACAGTACCGTTTCCGGCAAGGATACGAACCTGGCGGGGTCTCTACGGGTCACTACAATCAATGACATGACACCATTGGTATTAATGCCAGCCTTTGCCCGATTTAGTCATACCTATCCGGGGGTCAATTTGCAAATCGTGGCGACCAATGCCGACTCCAGTCTGGTTAAACGAGAGGCTGATGTCGCGATTCGGCTTACCAATACTCCCACTTATACATTAGTCGGAAAACGACTGGTTAGTGTGGTCTCTACGGTTTATGGCAGCCGTGACTATCTCCAGCATATTCGCAGGCAAAAGCTAGAGCCCAAATGGATTGGTGTTGAATGTTGCGACTTTCACAAATCATGGACTAAACAGGCCTGTGGCCAGCAACCCCAAAATTTCTATTGTAGCGATAGTTTTTTAACATTGGCCGCCATAAGAGAAGGGTTGGGGGTTGCTTTTCTACCCTGCTTTATCGGCGATAAAAATCCAGAGCTGGTACGATACCGTGAACCTGACCCATCCCATAATCTGGGATTGTGGATCCTGTTTCATCCTGACCTGAAACGTACCGCAAGAATTCTTGCTTTCCGTGACCATATGATCGAATCGATCAATGAAATTAAACCTTTGTTCGAAGGCAAGGGATATCAGCCAGATAGTTAGCCTGTATCAACTATGCAGAACAGGTTTCCTGGTTTGCCTCGGTGTAGGCACTGGTAAGGAAGGCTTCGCCGCCAAACTGTGAACAATACACCACCAGGCATGTGGGTACTGCTTTATTAAAAAATTCCGTGAAAACCGAAGTTACTCTCAAAATAACTGAATAAGATATTCAGTGCGGGCAGTGGCTAGATTACCCCGCCCGTATTCCGCATAAATCATAGTTATCTTCACACAATATCAACCTCAACTTTCGATGGTATGGCTCTACGGACACTATCGCCAACAGGTGAATGAGTCTCAACCCATGCGACGAGTTCGTGCAGCTGCTCGGGAGTAACATCCTCGGCGCCAAGACGGAAACGGATCTGGATACCGTGTTCTCCTGGCGGAATACACTCATCGATTCCAAGAAAACCCAGCATGCCAGTATCGTCCGGATCGCCCTCAACCGTTACTTCAAGTGTCGAGAGTGTCAAGCCGATTTGCGCAGCGCGCAGGGCCAGTAATGTGGCGTCGCAACTAGCCAGGGCTGCCCTGAATAGTCGACCGGGTGAGGGTGCCGAGCCTTCTCCACCGATACCGCTTGGCATATCAGTTACGATTGAAGTTCCATCGGGTGCCTCGATCCGGCATCGAAGTCCATCCTCCATTATGGCAGTGACCGGGACACCAGCGTCTCTGGCCTGGTCAGGATTGTTGGTATAGTGGTCTATTACATTTTCAACAGACTCTTTAATATGTGATACGGACGTCATGTCTCCTCCAAAGTTTTAGGGGGGTGAAAACCATCTCTATTGAGTTATTTAAATCACTCAGAATTTCGAGATGCCTGGATACGAAGCAGTGTAGTCATAATGATTTATGCTGCCAATTAGCAAAATATCGAATAATAATATGCAAAAATGCATACCCAAAGGCATAGATGGGAAAATTAAGCAGGTTTCTAACCCGCATATTTCACCAGTATCCGGGTCCTGACTAGTCCAGCAGCACCTGCTAAATTTCAACACCTGAAAAGGCTTCTCGACAAGGAGCTGGTCATCTCAGCTTCACAACCTACCCTCGATTTCTGGCAAAAGCTGGCCTCACAGGAAACAACTTCCCTGGGAGGAGCTATCAAAGAGAGCAAAGAATCGTCATCGGTTTTAACGGATCTGTTCAGAGGCAGGGCAAACAATAGCCGTGTTGCCGTTTCGCTGTCTCAATAAAGCAGATGAGCAACGGTGGGTAATGATGTTCGTAATTGCGTAGCGCATAAAAGACACAACCCGTTGAATTTCAACGGGTTGCAAGAATAAATAAGTCAGCCTGTAAGCCGGGTTCTGTCTAGGATAATCATTCATCTGGACTGAAAGTCACCTTCCAGTCTCAAGCGACCAACCCGAAAACGGCGCGGACCACGCCAATGTTTTCCTATTTGGTCTTGCTCCGAGTGGGGTTTACCGTGCCACTTCTGTTACCAGAAGCGCGGTGCGCTCTTACCGCACCCTTTCACCCTTACCAGCCGAGGCTGGCGGTCTACTCTCTGTTGCACTGGCCGTAGGCTCACGCCTCCCAGACGTTATCTGGCACTCTGTCCTGTGGAGCCCGGACTTTCCTCCAGCCTGACGTGCAGACCAGCGATTATCCGGCTGACTTGACGGCAATGATACTGAAAGCCCTGAGCAGAGTCGATGGGTTTATGCATCGACTATCAGTCTTATTGTATGGTCTGGGGAAATTAAACCGAAAAGCCAGTCCCCGCGATCCCTCGGGCCGGGATCACGGGGCAATGCGGTTTGTTTTAGAACCCTACGCTAAGACGAACGAAGACCGGTGTTCCCACAGTGCTGGTACTAGGCCCACCCAACGACTCGAAAGCACCCAGGTCAAGAATGATATTGTGCTTTGGTATCCAACGCACACCCAGGTAAACATCTGAGTCGGAGTTCGGGTCTAACTCAATGTCAATTTCACCACCGAGATATAAAGAGCCTTTAACTGATTCATTCGCCAGTCGATAAAAAGCCGAACCTCTGAGATCGATGAAAGTTTCGCTTGGCCCGGCACCGCCAGCTCCTCCGGGAGGAACATCGCTTCGACTAAAAAGCTCAATATTGCCATTCAAAACAAAACCACTGGCCATAGTAGTGTAGGAAGCACCGACAGTAATATTGGTAAAGCTGGCATCGTTGTCCAGAAACAACATACCGTAGGCGGCTACATTCTGGCTGATGGCAGCTTTGTAACCCAGGCCATGGGCATCATTTCCACCGTCTACGTTGATCATAACTTCGCCGCCAAATGCGCCGATTCGAATCATATCCCTGTAATTGGTGGTATTGTGCAGATCGACCAGAATATCCCCATCCGCAGTCACGGTTGCAGTTTCCTGGACAAATCCAAACGACGGCACTCCTACCAGTGTCGAGTCGTGATTCTCGGCTATAGACTGACTCGCAAAAATGGCCAGGCCAGGCACCAGTAACAGGCAGGCAATTATCTTCTTCATGATGTTCTCCTTAAATTTATATTGGTAATAACGCGGTATTTCGTCTGATCGTTTCATGACAAAATTAAATCGGTGAGGTTAGCGATAATCTACCCGGGGGCAGATTAGACAATCGAGCCTCGTCTCGAAACGAGTCCGGACGCAATATACTCCGAATTAACTCGGTTAAATATATACAATATTTACTATTTATTCGGATTTCATCCCGCAGATTCGAATGTCAATATTATTCACCTGGCAAACAAAATTACCCGGCGTTACTTTAAAATTGAAATATGGCAGCAGGGTTACGTGATCCGCTAGATGTAGCTGGTTAAATATTTTTGGCAGCGAGTAGGTTTTTAAGATAATCAACCAGGCCGCGAACATGGCTGGCCTGGCCTCGTGGTGCTAAGAGTATTTGTGATAGGCCAATTGTTTAAGCACGGTGAATTTTTCGTCGGTTTGCAGAAAGGGTGCTATTGCGCTCGTCAGGCGCTTGCGATCATCCGAATGAAACCATTGTGCCCAGGCACTTTCAGTGGTCCACTTGGCGATCACCACATAGTGATTCGAACGCTTCGCATCTATCAACGATTCACCAGAAATATAACCTGGGGCGCTAATCATCACACTTAATAACTGGCTGACTGCCTTTTCATAGTGGGCTTCCAGGCCTTCGGCAACCTGACGTTCAATTATTACTTTGATCATTAAAATTTAAAACATTAAGTTTGACGCAATAGTTAGAGTACCTGGCAGACGCCTCCACTCGAACCTCTGGCCGCTGACAGGCTCCCTAGCCTACCAATATCACCCATTAAATACCAATACAGCCTGTGTGTCTGTAGAGCTGTGGATAAATCTATCGTGGCAACCCTACACGCTGCATCAAATTTTTCAAATTTAGCCACAATAGAATTGTTATATTACCGCTGCTAGATATACAATCGAATACATTCAATAAAAGTAACTACGAGGATACTTCTTATGAGCTGGCAGCAACAAATTCTGCGCGTCAACCTGTCCACTGGTGATTGTAAAATCGAGCCCCTGAATATGGAGTGGGCCGAGGACTACCTTGGCCAGCGCGGATTGGGTAGCAAGTATCTTTTAGAGGAAATGGATGCCGCTGCCGATGCCCTTTCCGCCGAGAATAAATTGATTTTTGCCACTGGCCCGTTGACCGGTACCATGGCTTCTACCGGTGGACGCTATTCGGTAATCACCAAAGGCGCGCTCACCGGCGCGATAGCCTGTTCCAATTCCGGCGGTAAATTCGGTGCAGAGCTTAAACACGCCGGTTACGATTTACTGATTATTGAAGGCGAGTCCGAAAAACCAGTTTATCTGCATATTGAAAACGATGCGGTTGAGTTATGTGACGCCAGTGAAATCTGGGGAAAAACCGTCTGGCAAACCGAGGAATTACTGCACGCAAAATACCGCGATCCATTGATGCGTTTCGCTTCGATAGGCCAGGCAGGCGAAAACCTTTGTCGCTTCGCCAGCGTGGTGAATGACTTGCACCGTGCCGCCGGACGTTCGGGTGTTGGCGCGGTTATGGGCGCGAAAAAAATCAAAACCATAGCGATACGTGGTACCAAAGGTGTTAGAAATGCAAATCCTGCCGCGTTCTTCAAAACGGTCAACGAAGTCAACGCACGCATGACCGATCGCGATGGCATGTCTCGCGACGGCACTATCGATATGGTCGACGTCACCAATCGTTTTGGCAGTTTTCCCACCCGTAACAATCGTGACGTACAGTTTGAGGGTGCCGAGAAAATCAACGCCGAGGCAATGCATACGCCCAATGCCAACGGCCATACCAACCTGGTCACCAATGGCGCCTGTTTCGGCTGTACCATAGGTTGCGGCCGAATCTGCAAAATCGATCCGAGCCATTTCTCGGTGAAAGACAAACCTGAATATCACGGTGCTTCGGGCGGTCTCGAATATGAAACTGCCTACGCGCTGGGTGCGGCGGTTGGTGTCGACGATATCGACGCAGCTACTTATGCCGGCTTTTTATGTAATGAATATGGCATGGACCCGATCTCACTCGGGGGTTCGATTGCCGCAGCGATGGAATTGTTCGACATCGGTGCAATTAGCGAAAAAGACACCGGCGGCATCAAGCTCGAATTCGGTTCTGCCGAAGCTTTATGCACCATTACCGAATTAACCGCACGCGGCGAGGGCTTTGGCATAGAAATTGGACAGGGGTCGAAACGGTTGACTAAAAAATATGGCCATCCAGATTTATCCATGTCGGTAAAAGGCCAGGAATTTGCCGCCTACGATGGTCGCAGTATGCAGGGCATGGGTCTTGCTTACGCAACCAGCAACCGCGGTGCCTGTCATTTGCGCGCCGATCCTTACGAGCACGATTTCGAAACTACCGAAATCACCGGTAAAGCCGCGGTAGTTAAAAATTCCCAGGACGAAGTTTCGTTTATTGATTCCAGTGGTCTGTGTTTGTTTCCGGGGGGGTGCGGCTGGACCCTGGATGATTATCGAGCCCTGGTTGCCGCCGCTTGCGACGGTGAATGGAGCGAACAACGTATGCAACAAACCGGTGAACGAATCTGGAATATGGAACGCCAGTTCAACCTCAGGGCAGGACTGGGTAAAAAAGATGATACCTTGCCAAAACGCATACTCGAAGAACCCGCCCCCTCGGGTACTGGTAAGGGTCTGGTTAGCCAGCTCGGCGAAATGTTGCCCGAGTATTACGCATTGCGCGGCTGGGATGAGGAAGGCGTTCCTACACCGGGTACCTTGCAGCGGCTCGGATTGTAATCGCCTCTGGCTGCCCTATATAACGATGCAGGTCACGGTTAAACTGTTTGGTGCTTTACGCCAATATCTCCCCGCTGGGAGCGGCTTCAATAGCTGCCAGCTTACTACCCAGGCTAACTCGATGCTGGAGAATGTACTTGCCCTGTTATCGATTCCAGAAAGCAA
>CBDUSZ010000179.1:0-7139 GCA_965370015.1 uncultured bacterium
AATAATGAAAGGCACACACGAGTATCAGGACGATCCGCGTAATACATCGATACTGATCGACATCAACGGTGAGTTGTTCCCGCGCAACGAAGCCAGGGTGTCGGTTTTTGACAGCGGTTTCGTGCTGGGCGACGGGGTATGGGAGGGATTGCGCCTACATCACGGTAAAATCGCGTTCCTCGATCGACATCTGGAACGCTTATACGACGGTGCCAAAGCACTCGATATGGCAATGGAAGTGACACCCGAACAACTCAGCAAACGACTCTATCAGCTACTCGATAAAAACAATATGCACGAGGGTGTACACATCCGTTTAATGGTATCAAGAGGCATTAAAGCGACGCCTTATCAGGATCCGCGAATCACCATCACGCCACCAACGATTGTAATTATCGCAGAGTATAAAAATGCACTGGCTGAAACGGTGTCTAAAGGCATTCGCCTATTTACCGTGCATGTACGACGTGGCTACCCCGATGTGCAGGACCCCAAGCTTAACAGCCACTCCAAGCTCAACTGCATTACCGCCTGCATTCAGGCTACCAAAGCGGGTGCCGATGAGGCATTGATGCTGGATCCGCATGGTTTTGTCGCTACCTGTAACTCAACACATTTTTTTATAGTTAAAAAAGGCGCGGTCTGGACTTCGAGTGGAGACTACTGCCTGGGCGGTATAACCAGAGGGGTGGTGATCCAGCTCTGCGAGGAAAACAACATCCCGGTGTATCAGAAAAATTTTAGTCTCAGCGATGTTTACAGTGCTCAGGAAGCCTTCGTTACCGGAACCTTTGCCGGGCTAGCGCCGGTGAGTGAAGTTGATGGTCGCAAGATTGGTGATGGTGCCCGAGGCGCGATGGTCGAGAAATTACAGCAGCTTTACCTGAAATTGCTGGAACGGGAATGCGCCCAATAAAGCCGATTCGCATAGCGATGTGGTCTGGCCCGCGCAACATATCCACCGCGATGATGCGCGCCTGGGAAAATCGAAGTGACTGCACGGTCTGGGATGAGCCCCTATATGGCTACTACCTGTCCAGAACCAGTATTCCGCATCCGGGCGCAAAAGAAATTATTGCCGCTCAGGGTAATGACTGGCACAGCATTATTAACCGCTGTACTGGCAATCCACCTGGTCAAAAACAGGTCTTTTATCAAAAACACATGACGCTTCATCTATTACCTGAAATTGACCGCCAATGGTTATCGTGCCTGACCAACTGCTTTCTGATTCGAGAACCGGAAGCTGTCATCGCCTCTTATGCCGCGGTTCGCGAGGAGGTTACCCTGGATGACATCGGCTTCGCCCAACAGGCTGAATTATTCGAATACGTGACCCGAATTAGCGGAGAGATTCCACTGGTGATCGACACTAAGGAATTTTTATTAGATCCCGAGTCGATGTTGCGTCGGATTTGTAATCGCCTGAATCTGGCGTTCGAAACCAGCATGTTAAGCTGGCCCACAGGACCACGCGACAGCGATGGGGTGTGGGGTAAATACTGGTACGAATCGGTATGGAATTCGAGTGGCTTTGCACCCTATCGTGAAAAACCCCTGACACTGGGCGCAAAAGAACAGGCCATCGCGGAGCAGGCGCGACCTTATTATGAGCAACTCTACCGCCATCGCCTGGTATAGTTCGCATTCTCGAAGCCCTACACCCCCGACACAGGCACGCTTGAATTCAAATTAAAGACCAAACAATATATCGATTTCGCTAACTTGGTGTTACAGTCTCTGCCCCACAATAATTACAGGAAACGACTCTGGACAAGGCTCCGGATTCTCAAATGGAAATTATCTCAGTTTGTGAAACTCCGTCTACGCTGACATGCCACTACTCACGATAAAAAACCTCTGCATCGAGTTCCCCAGTCGCCACGGTGGAGAACTCGCCGTGGATAACGTCAGTCTCGACCTGAACTCTGGCGAGATACTCGGACTCGTGGGCGAGTCCGGGGCAGGCAAGTCAACTATCGGTAATGGCATTGTACAATTACTCAGCGCACCAGGTCGGGTGAGTTCGGGCGAGGTTTATCTCGACGGCGTCTTGATTTCCGAATTTAACTCCAAACAGATTTTAAAGATTCGCGGCTCCCGGGTCGGATTTATTTTCCAGGACCCGATGACCTCGTTGAACCCACTATTCACGGTAGAAAATCAACTCGTCGAAACTATCACCAACTGCCTGAAAATGAATCGGCAGCAAGCACGTCAGTACGCCATAGGGCTACTCGATCAGGTAGGCATTCCGGAACCTGAAATCAGAATCAAACAATTTCCGCATCAATTTTCCGGGGGCATGCGCCAACGTGTTGTTATAGCCATAGCACTAGCCGGTAAGCCCGATTTAATAATCGCCGATGAGCCAACTACCGCACTCGACGTATCGGTACAGGATCAAATACTCTCGTTGATAAAAGATCTTTGCCATGAGCACAATGTCGGATGTCTGTTGGTAACCCATGATATGGGGGTGATCGCCAGCGTCACCGACCGCGTCGCTGTCATGTATCGCGGTAAACTGGTCGAAATCGGCACCACCGCACAGGTGCTTGGCGAACCCAGGCACGATTACACTAAAAGCCTGATTAGCGCCGTGCCCCCGTCTGATCGCAAAATTAAGCGTTTCCCTTTGGTAGAATATATCGAGACCACGCAAAAAGGTCTGAAGCCGATCGATGTTTCGACTCACTGGCTGGGACAAAGTAAACGCCATGAAAGTAAACATGATTTACTCGTCATCAAGAACCTCAATTTAAGTTTTATCACACGCGATGCGCTGCTGGCCCGCAATCGACGTTACTTGCAGGCAACCAGTAACGTTAACTTGACGATTAAACAGGGTGAAACCTTTGGGCTGGTCGGTGAAAGTGGATCAGGCAAATCAACCATTGCGCGCATGGTCGCCGGTCTGCAAAAGCCCGACAGTGGCTCTATCGTATTCGATGGTACTGAACTCGTCGACAACCCGGATAAAAAAACTATACGGGCAGCTCGGCTACAAATGCAGATGATATTTCAGAACCCATATTCTTCGCTCAACGGGCGCATGAAAATAGATGATATAATAGCCGAACCAATTCGCTTTCACCGGCTTACACCTGCCGACCAGGTGAAACAGATAGTTGGTGACCTGCTCGATCACGTCGGACTTGGACGTCAGTCAGGACATAAATATCCACACGAATTTTCCGGCGGGCAGCGCCAGCGCATTTCAATTGCGCGCGCGTTGGCGAGCCGGCCAAGGCTTTTGATTTGCGACGAACCTACCTCGGCGCTGGATGTATCGGTGCAGGCGCAAATTTTAAACCTGCTGAAAGACTTGCAGGATGAACTTGGCCTGACAATGTTGTTTATCAGCCACGATTTGCCGGTGATTCGACAAATGTGTGATCGCGTTGCGATCATGCGCCACGGGAAAATCCTCGAAACTGCCGAAAGTGAAAATTTCTTTGAGCATCCGCAAGACCCGTACAGTGCCGAATTACTAGATTTAATGCCGCGATTCGATAGTATTTACAAAACCAGTTCACCAACCCCGGTAACGGGGTAATATTTTTGGCGGCAATAAAGCCGCCGTGTAACATAACCACAACAAAGATAAAGGAGAAGCGAATATGAAAAACCGACTAATACTAACCGCTAGTCTGCTGTGCGCCAGCTTGCTGGCGTTTGGCAGCGTTAATGCCAAAACCCTGCGGCTCGCCTACGATGCCGATCCGGTAACACTGGACATACACGAGCAGTTATCGGGCGGTATCCTGCAGTTGTCGCATATGTCATTTGACCCGCTGATTCGCTGGACCAAGGAGCTCGCATTCGAAAATCGCCTGGCGACCAGCTACGAGCGCCTTAACGCTACCACGGTGCGTTTTAATTTGCGTAAAGGCGTCAAGTTCCATAGTGGTAACAAGATGACCGCCGCCGATTTCCAATGGACATTCAATCGTTTGAAAGTCAGTCCGGACTTTAAAGGCATTTTCGCCAATTTCAGTGCGCTGAACATAATCGACGATTACACTATCGATCTGGTCACCACTGGGCCCTACCCATTGGTATTGCACACCGCTACCTATATCTTTCCAATGGATAGCAAGTTTTACAGCGGCACTGACGCGAATGGTAATGACAAGGGCGCAATTGTTAAAAATGGTGCTTCCTTTGCTTCGACCAATCTTTCTGGCACAGGTCCCTTCAAGGTGACTTCACGCGAGCAAGGAGTAAGAATCGTATTTGATCGCTTTGCAGATTACTGGGACAAAGACTCTGTCGGCAATGTAGATAAAATAGTCTTCACTCCGATCAAAGACGAGCAAACCCGCGTTGCGGCATTGCTATCCGGCGATGTCGATTTTATCGCGCCGGTTTCACCCAACGACTTTGGCCAGATCGAGCGCAGCAGCAAGGCTGATCTGGTTACCATGCCCGGTACCCGTATCATCACCTTACAAATGAACCAGGAGCGTCGTGCAGAATTCAAGGATGTACGCGTACGCCAGGCCATAGTAAACGCAGTCAACAACGAAGCTATCGTGAAGAAAATCATGAAAGGTTTCGGTACCGCCGCCGCGCAGTTTAGCCCCAAGGGATATTTGGGATACAACGCCAAACTGCAACCACGTTTCGACCTTCAGGAGGCGCGTAACCTGATGAAGGAAGCCGGTTACGAAAATGGCTTTAGCATCACCATGATGGCGCCGAACAACCGCTACGTTAACGACGACAAGATTGCACAGGCAGTTGCCGTGATGCTGGCAAAAATCAACATCAAGGTAGATCTGCAAACCCTGCCGAAAGCCCAGTACTGGCCTTTATTCGATGATCGCGCCGCTGATATTATGATGATTGGCTGGCACTCGGACACCGAAGACAGTGCCAATTTTTATGAGTTTTTGTCAATGACACCAAACAAGGATAGTGGCATGGGTGCTTACAATTCTGGCAACTATAGCAGTGATTTTGTCGACGAATCTACAGTGGCAGCAAACATGGAAACTGATACTGATAAACGTACAGGTATGTTGCAGGCAATCGAAGAACGTATCTTTCAGGACGCAGGTTTTATTCCACTACACTGGCAAAATCTGGCCTGGGCAGCGCGCAAAGGGGTTCATATTGACCCAATATTGAATGCGCTCAATTTCCCTTACCTGGGCGACCTGGTTATTGACTAGTAGTCATCAACCAGTAATCAGTTTGACGGGCAGGATTCTCACCTGCCCGTCATTTTAATTACTTCCATCTATGCTTCAATTTTTGCTAACACGCACTCTGCAGGCCATGCTGGTGATGTTTATCATCAGCATGTTCTGTTTCTCGATACAGGGCAGTCTGGGTGACCCGACTCGCGAAATGGCGGCAATGTCGATGTCTACCGCCGAAAGGGAAAATCTCAGAGAAAGACTAGGACTCAACGATCCGCTAATCGAGCAATATGGACGGTTTGTCAAACGCGCATTGCAAGGTGACCTTGGTACTTCGTATTTTTTCAAGGAACCAACGATGACGATCATCCTGAAAAAGTTACCTGCAACCCTGGAACTGGCATTTGGCGCCGCGTTGATTATTATCGTGTTATCGATTCCACTCGGCGTATTTACTGCGATTTATCCACGCCACTGGTTTAGTCGCTTTACCATGATGATTAGCGTCATCGGTATATCGATTCCGGTATTTCTCACCGCATTGGGCATGATATTTATTTTTTCTGTCACACTCGGCTGGATGCCATCGTTCGGTCGTGGCGAAATTGTGCACGTGTGGGGTTACTGGAGTAGTAATTTTTTCAGCCTCGACGGCTTCGCCCACATCGTCATGCCTTCAATCGCACTGTCATCGATCATGCTGCCGCTGTTTATCCGCCTGGTTCGAGCTGAAATGCTCGAGGTATTAAGTTCGGAATATGTCAAATTTGCGCGTGCCAAGGGACTTGGGCCGTTTCCGGTCTATCTCAAGCACGCATTAAAAAACACCATGCTGCCGGTAATTACAGTGGGTGGTGTGCAAATCGGTATCATGGTGGCTTACACCATTTTGACCGAATCGGTATTTCAGTGGCCCGGCATGGGGTTCATGTTTCTGGAAGCGGTGAATCGCTCGGATATCCCGCTTATCACTGCCTATATCATGTTCGTTGGATTCGTGTTTGTGGTGGTGAATACACTGGTTGATCTTCTCTATGGTCTGATCAACCCGATGGTCGACCTGGTAGGTAAAAATAAATGAATTACCTGCAGGACCGATGGCAGGAAATGCTGAAATCAGATTTATATTATTACTATCGTCGCGACAAGGTCGCAATCGTCAGTAGCCTGATATTTCTACTATTCGCATTTATGGCGCTGTTTGCGCCATGGATAGCACCTTTTGACCCTTATGATTTAAAGCAGCTAGAACTGCTCGATTCCGAGTTGCCACCGATCTGGGTCGAAGATTCTGATCCGCGCTTTTTACTCGGCACCGATGACCAGGGCCGTGATCTGTGGAGCACCATTCTCTATGGGATGCGCGTTTCACTGTTGATCGGTATTTCTGCCGTACTGTTACAGTCAACTATCGGCATTGTTGTCGGTCTCGTGTCGGGCTACGTCGGCGGTAAAGTAGACAGTGTGCTGATGCGTATCGCCGACGTACAACTGTCATTTTCGACATTGATGGTTGCCATCATCATTCTCGCGATTGTGAAAAGCTCGTTTGGTGGTGAAACTTATAGCAACTGGGCGATAGTCATACTGATTTTCGTCATCGGTTTGTCGGAATGGCCACAAATTGCACGAACCGTACGCTCCTCGACCCTCGCCGAAAAGGAAAAAGAGTATGTAGATGCCGCGCACGTGATGGGATTCGGGCCCATGCGAATCATGTTTAAACACATATTACCCAATTGTCTTTCGCCGATATTTGTAATTGCAACGGTACAGATCGCCAACGCAATTATCACCGAGGCGGCATTATCGTTTCTCGGCCTCGGCATGCCGGTCACCCAACCCAGCCTCGGCTCACTGATCAGCATAGGTAAGGAATACCTGCTCTCGGGGTCCTGGTGGATTACTCTGATACCCGGTTTGTTTCTGATATTGATCGTCATCTCGATCAATTTGATGGGGGACTTTTTGCGCGACGTGTTTAATCCT
>CBDUSZ010000180.1:0-7122 GCA_965370015.1 uncultured bacterium
AAACTCAACTTTACAGAGATCAATCCCCATACGTCATGACCCACACGAAATTCAAAAGAGCCAATTCATTCGACCCTACAGCGATATCGTGGGTTTTTGTAGGGCCGAATTTATTCGGCCGCGGGAATTCGGGCGATTCCTGATGATTCTATTCGCCCAAAAGCATAATATTAGCAATACAATAATAAACGGGAGGCGTAAATGAATGACAGTTTGCTAGATGTTCACCAGGTATTGATCACTATTCCGGGCTTCGAGGGATTGACACCTGGCAGTTATAGCACGCAGAGACTCGGCGGCTTGACTAACCTGGTATTCCGAATTGATACGGGGGAAGGCAGCTATGTACTGCGTATCCCCGGCAAGGGAACCGAGCAATATATCGACCGGGCTGTAGAGATTCACAATGCCAGGGTAGCTGACAGGGCGGGTGTCTCGGCCGAAGTGATTTTTTCGGACACCGAAACTGGCATCATGCTGAGCCGCCACATAGATGGCATTGTAACCATGACCGCGGATGAATTCAGCACCCGCGACGGAGCCGCAGCGCGCGCTGGCAAAGCCTTGAAACAAATGCACGACTGTACCGAGGCGTTCCAGTTCCGTTTTGAGCTGTTCGCCATGATTGATGAATACCTGGCAATTCTGGACGAACGTAAGGCCGAGCTGCCCGCGGGATACGCCGACGTGGTCAGGGCGGCTCTTCCGGTGCGCGAGGTTTTGCAGCGTAACCCGGCGGACCTGAGGCCCTGTCATTGTGATCCACTGTGCGAGAACTTCCTTGATTCTGGAGAGCGCATGTGGATTGTAGACTGGGAGTACTCGGGCATGAATGATCCTTTCTGGGATCTCGGCGATCTTTCGGTGGAGGCCGGTCTCAGCGCGGCGCAGGATCGCGAATTAATGCACGCCTACTGTGGCGGTGAACCGGATAAATCGGAAATCGGACGCATGGTAATTTATAAAGCCATGTGTGACTTGCTGTGGACACTTTGGGGATTGATACAGCATAGCGAGGATAATCCGGCTGAGGATTTCTGGGCTTATTCGATTGGACGCTTCGAGCGCTGCAAATCATTGATGGCAACCCCTGCCTTTGAACAGCACGTGAAAGCCATTGGCGAGTAGCAGCGAGAAGTGAAACCGTGGCGGTTGTGGGCGGTAAAATACTACCAGGAAAATGTAGCCAACGGCGGTTGTCGGCAATACCCGTTGACATCGTCTGGTAAATTTGCGAAAAAGGCTCGGAGGTACAATAAAAGCTAACCCCAGTACGCAACCAAGAGAGAGGATATAACATGAACAAGAACTATAATTTCGTATTACTCAAGGCCCTGCTTATCGGTACTTTAATAACCCTGGCAATACCGGCGGGTGCCGCGGTGGAGTCGAAGGATCCGATTAAACTGACCATTCATGACTGGACCGGGCAGTATCTTACCACCCATATTATGGGAGAGGTGCTGAAGCAGGCCGGGTACAACATTGAATATGTGCAGGCGGATTACATTGCACAATTTGCCGGGCTAGAATCCGGCGACCTGCACGTTGCCATGGAAATGTGGGAAACCACGGGTAAACAGGCCATGGATGAATCGTTGAAAACGGGTAAAACCGTCGATCTGGGCGAAACCGGGATGGATGCCAAGGAGGAATGGTGGTATCCGATGTACATGAAACAACGCTGCCCCGGGTTACCTGACTGGAAAGCATTGAACAAGTGCGCACAAGCCTTTTCTACCGCTGAAACGGCACCGAAAGGACGCTACCTGGGCGGGCCGGTCACCTGGGCGGGATATGACGACGAGCGGGTCGAGGCACTGGGACTAGATTTTGAAGTTGTCCACGCCGGTACCGACGCGGCCCTGTTCGCAGAACTGGAATCGGCAATTCAACGCAAGGCACCGGTTTTATTGTGGATTTACGCACCCCATTGGGCCGTCGCCAAATATGATGGTGAGTGGGTCGAATTTCCCGAGTACACCGATGCCTGTTATGAGGATCCGAGTTGGGGAATGAACCCTAATATGGCTTATGACTGCGGCAAACCGTTTGGCTGGATCAAAAAGGTTGGCTGGAAGGATGGCGAAAAGAAGTGGCCAGGTGCCTATAAGGCGGTACGCAATTTCCACATAGACAATACGGCGATGAGCCAGATGATCGTCGAAGTTGATCTCGATGGTCAGTCAGTAGATGCCACGGTGGCAAAATGGATGGCAGATAATAAATCCACCTGGGAGGCCTGGATCAGGTAAAGCATGTTAACCGTGAGTGGTGGGCCGGGAATTTTATCCTCGCCCACCACTGATTTTTAATCGCCAGGACTTCTATTTACCCCGTGGGAAGTGCACATGTCACACACTCCGGCACCACAGACCCAGCATTCCGAACCTGATAAACCAGCGGTCAAATTGAGCTGCCAACACGTGTGGAAAGTGTTTGGTAGTAACATCAAATCATTGTTCGCTGCCGATGGCACTGTAGACCAGGCTGCACTCGATAGTGGGGGCTACATCAGCGCGGTTTGCGATGCCAGCTTTGATGTTTACGAAGGCGAAATCTTTATTATTATGGGTTTGTCAGGGTCGGGTAAATCCACCTTGCTGCGCTGCATGACCAGGCTGATTGAACCCAGTGCCGGGGCAATTCAGTTCGATTCGCTAGATTTGTTAAAGGTCAGCGAAAAACAATTAATCGACCTGCGCCGCCATAAGATGGGCATGGTGTTCCAGAATTTCGCGCTTTTGCCCAACCGCACAGTGCTCGGTAACGTGGTGCTACCGCTGGAGGTCCAGGGCATCGCGAAGACCACCCGCGAGCAGCGCGCGCTGGAGGTGATCAAGCTCGTGGGACTGGATGGTCGCGAGCGTTATTACCCGCACGAACTCTCCGGGGGGCAGCAACAACGAGTCGGCATTGCGCGTTCGCTGGCGGTGGAGCCCGATATCTGGTTTCTCGATGAACCCTTCTCGGCGCTCGACCCGTTGATTCGGCGCGAGATGCAAGATGAGTTTTTGCGCCTGCAAAACGTATTACACAAAACCATCGTTTTCATCACCCATGACTTTGATGAGGCAGTTCGACTCGCTGATCGCATTGCCATAATGAAAGATGGGGCCATCATCCAGATAGGCACACCGGAACAACTGGTGCTTAATCCTGCTAATGATTATGTCGAGGAATTCACCCGCGGTATTCCACGGGCCAGGGTGCTAAGTGCTGAATCCCTGATGCGTGATGTCGATGCGGACACATTTGCCGGCATCGTGCAGGCGAAGTCGGCCATTGACTCACAGCTGAATCAAATTCTGAGCGCCGATCGGGGTGCTGTATTTGCGGTGCACGACGCGCGGGGTGAAACCATAGGCGCGCTGGCGCGCGAAGTCGTGGTGGACCTGTTGTCGCCGCCACAAGCAAAAGCATGACCAACGCCGTCTCTTCGGTCATTACGCCACTACGCATACCAATTAATCGATGGCTGGCTCTGTGGCTGGCAGTCTTGGCGATCACCATTTTGTTGATGGCGTTTAAGGAATCGTTGCCGCTAGCATTTAAATATCCGCGTACCTGGGAGTTGCCCTTAAGCGGCTGGATTACCACGTTCATGAAGTGGCTGATCAACAGTTTCGATCTCGGTCTGTTTACCTTTAAAGAATTCACGCGTTCCATCGCCTGGCTGATCGAACAACCTTACCGGTTGGTAAAAAGCCTGTTGTCGACCGGCTTCCTGAGCGGTGTCGGCAGCTATGCAGAGCAGGTATTTCCGCGTATATCCTGGGTGGCTGTGATTGCCGGCCTGATGTTGCTGGGCCACTACGCAAAGGACTGGAAGCTATCGCTGCTGGTTGGTGCCTGCTTCACATACCTGGTGGTATTCGGGCGATGGGACAGTGCGATGATAACGCTTAGTTCGATTATCATCGCGGTTCCGATCGGCATAGCAGGCGGCCTGATGCTGGGAATCGCCGGTCACCGCTCACCCCGATTCCGTGCTGTGCTCGTACCCGTTCTCGATTTGATGCAAACCGTGCCGGTATTTGCCTACCTGGTTCCGGTGTTGCTGCTGTTTGGTTTCAGCCCGGTATCGGCGATGATAGCGACTATTATTTATGCGCTGCCGCCGATGGTAAGAGTTACCCTGCTGGCGCTCAGCCAGGTCAGTTCGGAGGTAGTCGAGGCCGGCTCGATGGCAGGTTGCTCGCGCCGGCAGTCACTGTGGAAGGTGCTACTACCCTCGGCCAGACGCTCACTCATGGTGGGCGTCAACCAGGTGGTGATGCTATCTTTGAATATGGTGATCATTGCCTCGATGATCGGCGCGGGCGGCCTCGGTTACGATGTGCTGACAGCGCTCAGGCGCCTGAAGATCGGTGAGGGAGTCGAGGCAGGCGTCGCCATTACGCTGTTGGCAATTGCGATCGACCGCCTCAGCCAGGCTTATGCCAATCGTCCTCCTCCTTCACATATCAATGTGCAGCAAAGCCCGTGGGAGCAGCACCCACGTAAAATAATGTTTGCAGCTATAGTCGGAATTACCTGGTTGCTGGGTATCTATTTTCCAGCAATGAATACCTTTCCGGAAAACTGGCAAATTACTACCGGGTCGTTTTGGGGAGACCTGGTGCGTTATATCAATATTAATTTCTTCGACCAGCTGGAAAGCTTTAAAAATTTCCTGCTGCTGAATATCATGATTCCGTTCAAACGTTTTTTGCTCGCCCTGCCCTGGGTTAGTGTGGTTGCCATAGTCGGGCTCGGCGGCTTGCAACTGGGCGGTTGGCGGCTGGGGCTATTGACCGCATCGCTGACCAGCTTTATCGCGATGGTGGGCTTGTGGAGCAAGGCCATGGTAACCCTTTATCTGTGCGGTCTGTCAGTCCTCATTGCCTGCATCATTGGTATTCCGATCGGCATCATCGCCGCGCGAAATGAGCGTGTGCACCGCATTGTGAGTGTAGTTATCGATACGCTACAAACGCTTCCCAGCTTCGTCTACCTGATGCCGGTGGTAATGCTTTTTCGGGTTGGTGATTTCGCCGCCATGCTGGCAGTGATCGCTTATGCGGTAACGCCTGTTATCCGCTATACCGACCACGGCATTCGTCAAATACCCACCGATCTAATCGAGGCCGCGCAGCAGGCAGGTTGTACGCGCAACCAGTTGCTACGCAAAGTGCAGATGCCATTGGCGCTACCGCACATCATGCTGGGGGTTAACCAGACCATCATGATGGCACTGTCGATGCTGGTGATTACCGCACTGGTGGGGACGCGCGAACTGGGTCAGGAGGTATACATAGCACTTACCAAGGCTGATACCGGTAGAGGCATTATCGCCGGGGTGTGCGTCGCTTTTATCGCCATAATCGCGGATCGCATGATCGGTGCCTGGGCATCGCGACGTAAACGTGAATATGGCCTCGAATAGTATAAAATATGGTATCCATACAAAAAACTGAAACCAGAGAATCGGGGCATCCGGCACGTCCCGATCAGAGTAATAGCCTTCGTGTCGGCCGCGATTTAATCAATGCAACAGTACCCTTTGGAGTAGAAAATATTGCCCAAAGCTGGTGGTGCGTGGGTTCGACTTTTAGCCTGATGATCGCTGCGCTGACTGGCGCCGGCATGCTGCCGTGGTGGCCAGCGCGCCTGATACTATCGGTACTCGGGGGACTGCTTATGGTGCGGGCCTTTGTTACCTATCATGACCATATGCACGGCGCGATTCTACGCACTTCACGCGTCGCCTGGTGGCTGTTCCGAGGGTTTGCGGCCTTTGCGTTGACGCCACCGCGTTCCTGGCGCGGTAGTCACAATTATCATCACGGCCACGTCGGTAAAATTTGCCTCTCAAGCATTGGTGAATTCCCACTGATCACCGCGAAAATGTGGCGCGAGTTATCACTAGTAGAGCGTATGTCTTATCGCATTCAACGCCACCCGCTGGTGGTACTGTTTGGTTACATCACCATTTTCGCCATTACTATCTGCGTAATACCGCTGCTAACCGAACCTAAAAAATACTGGGACTCTGCGCTGGTACTGCTTGGCCACGGTATATTGATGAGCCTTTTATGGGTATTCGGTGGTTTCGATGTGGTCTTCTTCACCATGTTGCTACCCGTGGCTCTTGCCTCGGCACTTGGCAGTTACCTGTTTTTCGCCCAGCACAGCTTTAAACAAATGCGCATCATTTCGCCCGAGTCATGGACTTACCACCAGGCCGCACTCGAATCTACAAGCTATATCCGTCTCAACGGGTTGATGCAGTGGTTTACCGGAAATATCGGTTATCACCACATCCATCACCTCAATATTCGTATTCCGTTTTATCGGCTGCCGGAAACCATGGCAGCGTTACCCGAACTTCAGTCACCGGCAACAATATCACTGGCACTGGGGGATATTATCGACTGCTTCAACGCCTCCCTGTGGGATGAAGAGCTTCAACGCATGGTGTCATACCGTGAGGCGGTCGAATGAATTCGATCCTACGCGACCGGTAATTTTGTAGGGCCGAATTTATTCGGCCATACGGGTGGGATCGGTGGTTTTTCTGGTCGATTGAAATCGACCCTACGGCCAATTAATCTTTTTCTATTTTCTTTGCGGCTTCGTCTTTACCCGCTTTAGTCGCTTTCGGTTTCTTTGCGATTTGTGGTTCTCCTTTCGGCCAGGCGCCGAACGGGAATGGATGCTCATTACTGTTAAAATTGAGGAACTGGAATATCTGATAGATATAAGTACTCATACCCTGCCCCAGCTTGCGCAGACGTTCGTTGGTATTGCCGGTCAGCAGTTCGAGAATAAACTGGAATAAAATTACCGCAAACAATACCACCTCGGCGATACGTGAAAAGATGGTAAACAGCAACATGTATAAACCGCGTATCCAGGTAGATTGCTTTGTTATATTCTTTTTTAGGTCGTCGCTCATAGTGTTCACCTTATTGGCTGTTTTTATCGGTTGATTATGGTCTTTTAGGAGTTTTTGATCAATCCCCTCGGAGATATATGGGCTTATTTGCGGTGGATTTCAAGTTTTCGGCGAAAATCCCAGGACTCAACGGGTGCCGGCTACCGGTTATCATTCAATGACTGAAGCACGCAAGGATATTG
>CBDUSZ010000181.1:0-7082 GCA_965370015.1 uncultured bacterium
CGCCCAGGTCGGCAGTTTTGGTGGCCTGATCAAGACCCCGAATATCGATAACCTCGCGGCCAACGGCCTGCGTTACAACAACTTTCACACCACGGCACTGTGCTCGCCGTCGCGTGCCTCGTTGATGGCCGGGCGTAACCCGCACTCGATAGGCCTCGGCAGTCACGCGCTGACCGCGATGGGCTTCCCGGGTTACAACGCGATCATGCCGGAATCGGCCAAGTGGGTGGCCAACTACCTGCAGGAAGAAGGCTACGTCAACTACGCACTGGGCAAGTGGGATCATACTCCACTATACGAAGTGTCGCAGGTAGGGCCTTTTGATCGCTGGCCGAGTGGTGAAGGTTTTCAACATGCCTACACTTTCATGGCCGCCGACGTGCACCAGTTCGTGCCGGTAATGTGGAACGACCATTCCCCGGAACCCTACCGCAAATCCGAGCATCTGGATAAGGATCTCGCCGATCGTGCGATCGAATGGATTACCGGGCACAAATCGATCAAGAAAGACTTGCCCTTCATGATGCTGTGGGCCTCGGGTTCGATGCACTCGCCGCACCACGTACCGGACAGCTATATCGACAAATACAATGGCAAGTTCGATATGGGATGGGACAAGGCACGCGAAATTATATTGCAACAGCAGATTGCGAAAGGCGTTGTGCCCGCCGGCACCAAGCTAACCGATCGTATCGACCAGATACCCGCCTGGGATTCGTTACCCGCAAAAGAGCAGGAACTCTATGCGCGCCAGATGGAAGTCTTTGCCGCGCAAATGGAGTGGGTAGACCACCAGATCGGCCGCGTGGTCAAGGAACTGGATAGAATCGGGGAACTGGATAACACGCTAATCTTCGTTACCTCCGATAACGGCGCCAGTGGTGAAGGTGGCCTTGCCGGAACCTTCAACGAGACCTATGTGCTGAATGGCCTGCAGACTCCACTTGAAGCGAATTTCAGGCACCTGGAAGACTGGGGCCGGGAAAATACTTATCCGCATTATCATGCGGGCTGGGCGATGGCGGGTAATACCCCGTTCCGCTACTTCAAGCAAAGTACACACCGCGGTGGTCAGCAGGACCACCTTGTAGTGCACTGGCCCGCTGGCATAAAGGCCAAGGGAGAAGTGCGCAGCCAGTTTCACCATATCTCGGATATCGCGCCAACCATAATGGAAGCCGCAGGAATCGAGGTTCCAGAGGAGTATGGCGGTGTTAAACAGCAGCCGATGGACGGCACTTCGCTGATGTACAGCTTCAACAACGCCGACGCGCCAAATCAGAAAAAACGCCAGTACTTCGAAATGTTTGGTAACCGTGCGATCTGGGTCGACGGCTGGAAAGCGGTTTCATTGCATGCCAATCGCATGCCGTGGGATGTCAATGTTGTGTTGCCATTTGATGATGACAAATGGGAGTTGTACAACGTAGAAGAAGATTTCTCGGAGAGCACCGACCTGGCGGCCAGCAATCCCGAAAAGCTTGAGGAGCTGGTAGCGATTTTCGACGAAGAAGCCTGGAAATATAACGTTTATCCGCTCTACGACGATATGATTAAACGCCTCGGTGCGCAGCAGGATCGCCTGTTCGGTGACCAGAAAGAGTTCATCTACTACGCGCCGGGCGCAGTTCGCATTGCCGAAAAATCATCGGCACCGGTTAAAAACCGTGCGCATACGATCGAAACGCAAATTGATCTCAAGGGTGATGAAGAGGGTGTCATCGTCGCGGTCGGCGGCATGACCGGTGGTTACACTATGTTCATCAAGGACGGCCGCCTGTACTACGACTATAACTTTCTCGACGGTGTGCACTACATTCTGAAGTCGCCGCCCCTACCCAAAGGAAAAACCGAGTTGAAATTTAATTTCATAAAAACCAGGCAGTTTGGCGGTGATGGCGAGCTGTATGTCAACGGCGAAAAGGTCGACGAAGTCGAAATGCCGCAAATGCACATAGCTACCTATTCGCTCGCTGAAACCTTTGATGTGGGACGAGACACCGGCACCCAGGTCTCCAGGCTGTACGACGGAATATTTAAGTTCAATAAAAAACTCGACCGGGTCATATTTCTGATATCAGACGATAATACTGTACCGCCCCGCGATCTTCCCGCCATGTATTATTAAGGATCCCGGGTTGTAAATTTAGAAAGGCTCTTGTTTCGAGAGCCTTTCTTTGGACTACACATATGCTCACTGGTTATAGACAACTATTGTTAATTGCCTTGCTGGCAACCAATAATCCCGCCACCGCGGTTGATTCGTTGGCAGCGAAAAACAAACCGAAACTGGTACTTCAGATTACCGTGGATCAACTACGCGGTGACTTACCAACTCGATATTACGATCGGCTCGGCGAAGGCGGTTTTCGCTATTTATGGGAAAAGGGCCTGGTTTACAGCAATGCGCATCACGCGCACGCCAATACCGAAACCATTGTCGGCCACGCGACGCTGGCGACAGGTGCCCACCCGTCACTGCACGGCATGGTCGCCAATGTCTGGATTGATCGAGAGTCCGGCTTTACCACCTACGCCATCGAAGATTCAGATTACCGCCTGATCAGCACCGGTGCCGATGTTGATGCGAATACCGAGATTGATCATACCCAACGCGCCGCAAGAAGTGAGGGTCGCTCACCGGCACGGATACTGGTAAGCACTTTCAGCGATGAACTAAAAAGCTACAGCGCCGGGCAGGCTAAGGTGTTTGGTGTCTCAGTAAAGGACCGTGGCGCGGTTTCAATGGCGGGCCATGCCGGAAAAGCCTTCTGGTTTTCGAAGGCGCTCGGCGAATTTGTCAGCAGCAATTACTACTACGATCGCTACCCACAATGGGTGGTGGACTGGAATGCCATGAAACCGGCGCATCGCTATGCTGGAAAAACCTGGCAGCTATTACATGAGAAAAGCGATTACCTGTTTGCGGATTCCGACGATCGTCCCTGGGAAACTGATCTCGCCGGGTTTGGCCGTACCTTCCCGCACAGCTACGCTGCAGTCGACAGCAAGTATTTCACGACGCAGCTAACCACCAGTCCCGCCGGGGATGAATTGACACTTGAATTTGCCAAAACCCTGTTGCTGCAGGAACAGATCGGCCAGGATGATATAACCGATTATCTCAGTATCAGTTTTTCTTCGACCGATTATGTCGGACACCTGTTCGGGCCATCGAGCCTCGAAGCCGAGGACAATATTCTGCGGCTGGATCGGAAACTGGCAGAACTGTTTCAGTTTATCGATCAACAGGTCGGGCTAAAGCAAACACTTATAGTCCTGTCGGCCGATCATGGCGGACCGGACACTCCGGGTTATTTGAATGGTTTAAAAATTCCGGCAGGATATATCGACCCGGATTCCTGGGATAAGCAATCAGCCATCGAGCGATTGAAACAACAGTTTAATATCAATGGCAAGTTAGTAGAGAAATACAGCCATCCCTATTTGTATCTGAGCCCCGAAGTCTTGAGCGATACCACAATCAATCGCCAGGAATTGGAAAAAGCCGTGGTGCAGGAGCTTTCAGAATTTCCGGGTGTTTCACTTGCGGTATCAAGTACCGCTTTGCAGGAAGGTAATTTGCCAGATACCTACCTGTACCGTTCGGTGTTGAAAAATTTTAATGCCAAACGCTCAGGCGATATTTATATCGTATTTGAACCCAACTGGTTTATTAATGACTTTGGTAAGCTTAAAGTCGCCAGCACACATGGTTCGCCATGGCGTTACGATACATTCGTACCCATTGTATTTGCCGGGATGGAGCTGAAACCGGCTAAGGTAAGTCGAAGGGTTTATACCGTTGACATTGCCCCAACGCTAGCGGCGTTTGTTGGAGTCAAACCACCTTCCGGATCAGTTGGGCAGGTACTATCGGAGATTTTCGAAAAATAGAGGGCATACTGGAGAATCCCTTAATTTTGCGGAGGGTATTTATTGATACAGATCAATATTCCATTCCCAGGAAGTGCTAAATTGTTGTTCGATTAAATCTGGACAAATGCTTATCCGTGAGGGCTGCGGTGGACGATCAAACGAATCGGCTCATCGCTATGGGTGTGACAGCAGCTAACAACCACCCATACTTCGATCTTCATCTGGCCGAGCCATAATTTAACGTCTATCAACAGGGAGCTCGAAATGAAAAAATTCTACCTACTCCTTTTTCTTGTATTTGCACCAGGCCTTTATGCGGCAGAAAAACCCAATATTTTGATCATATGGGGTGACGATATCGGCTGGTTTAATGTCAGCGCCTACAACCGTGGCATGATGGGCTACAAAACCCCGAATATTGACCGGATTGCTAACGATGGCATGCTGTTTACCGACGCTTATGGCCAGAATAGTTGTACCGCCGGCAGGGCAGCTTTTCTCACCGGTCAAAGCCCATTTCGAACCGGGTTGTTAAAGGTTGGCCTGCCAGGCGCAAAAGAAGGCTTACACAAAAAAGACCCTACCATTGCCGAGCTTCTCAAACCGATGGGATACATGACCGCACAGTTTGGCAAGAACCATCTCGGCGATCTCGATGAGCATTTGCCCAGTAATCATGGCTTTGACGAGTTCTTCGGTAACTTGTATCACCTCAATGCTGAGGAAGAACCCGAGAATGAAGATTATCCAAAAAGCGCCGAGTTTAAAAAGAAATTTGGACCACGGGGTGTCATTCATAGTTTCGCCGACGGTAAAATTACCGATACCGGACCACTGACCAAAAAGCGCATGGAAACCATTGATGCGGAAGTGACCGCGCTTACGCTTAAATTTATCGATAAGGCACATAAGGCGAAAAAACCGTTTTTCATCTGGTATAACACCACGCGCATGCATGTCTGGACGCATCTAAAACCCGAATCAAAAGGTGTCACTGGCCAGGGTATTTACGCCGACGGTATGGCGGAACATGACGGCATGGTTGGCCAATTATTAGACAAACTGGATAAACTCGGTATAACCGACAATACCATTGTCATGTATTCCACCGATAACGGTGCTGAACTCTTCACCTGGCCTGATGGCGGCATGATTCCGTTTCGTGGCGAGAAAAATACTACCTGGGAAGGCGGTTTTCGTGTGCCGATGATGGTGAGATGGCCGGGTAAAATCAAACCCGGACAGATTTCCAACGAAATAATCTCCATGGAAGACTGGATGCCAACCCTGCTTGCCGTGGCCGGCGACACAAACATCAAAGAGAAGTTACTGAAAGGCCACAAGGCCGGTGGACAAACGTTCAAGGTCCACCTGGATGGCTACAACTTTTTACCTTATTTCACCGGCAAAGAAAAGCAAGGTCCGCGTAATGAGATGTTTTATTTTACCGATGACGGCGGACTTTCAGCGCTGCGTTACAATGACTGGAAACTGATGTTTTCTGAGCAACGGGCGCATAAATTTGATGTGTGGCAGGATCCCTTTGTTACACTAAGAGTTCCCAAGCTGTTTAATCTTCGCCGCGATCCCTTTGAACGTGCCGACCATGAGACCATTGGCTATGATGAATGGCGCTTTAATCGAATATATCTGCTTACCCCTGGAGCCGCTTACGTGGCTAAGTTTATAGAGACCTTTAAAGAATTCCCGCCACGCCAGAAGCCGGGCAGTTTCAACCTGGACCGCGTGCTTGAGTCGCTTCAGACCCCGCCCGGTGGTGCAAGCTAAGGATAAAGCCTACTAACAAAATAGCGGTACACATTACCTGTTTAAAATAATTCAGGTAATGTGCCCGTTATTAATATGGTTAAAACCTGAAGGTAAGGCCGGCGACAACTTCGAACTGCCAGAGCACATTGCTTTCGGTAAATACCAGGCATCCGCCGTTACCACAGAACACAGCGCCGTCAGAGTTGAGAAAGGTTACTATGCCGCGGCCCTCGAACCTGAATCCAAGATTGTCTGTGATGCGATGATCAACACCACCTCCGATCCCGAGGGCAAAGCGTGTATCTGAGTTCAGACTGGATGAACTGGGATCGAAGCGGGTGGCTCCGATCATCCCGGACATAAAAGTTCCGGATTCCTTGTTTAGAATTTTTTTGCCGGCGAACAGGAAATTCTCTACGTCGACATCGACCAACGGGAATGAAACAGCACCCGTGGCTGTGAGTTTGGTAGGTTGTACGCTGTAGATAAACTCCATCTGGTTGCTAGTGCCATTGTCCCTGCCGATTATCAGTCCATAGGATTCGCTCTCCGCCAGTTCCAGTTCGATCCCGGATGAGATGTCAGTAAAATCACCACCGACGCGGTAACCCAGGTAAGGTGTGATCATAAGGCCTTCGGCGACAGCGCCAGTCGGAATAACAAAGAATGGTAGTAGCGCGTAAAGCAGAAAACCTGTGCGCGTTGGTAGTTTTGTGTCCTTTAAGTACATGATTTTCAGATCCTCTGAATTTTGTTATGTTGATGTTCAGTCAACAATGCCATAATCTAAGCGGCAAAACAACAACGGCAATCGAGGCAATTATTTAAACTCATCACCTACTGGACGAGGTAAGTTATTAATGAAAACCCCAGCTCTGTTTCGGTCGCTTGCGATAGCACTTATCGCACTTGTTATTAGCGCCTGCGCCACCAGACCAATTGCCGAGTGGCAGGACGATAGTTTTTCTGGCCCGATAGACAACGTACTGATTATCGGGGTATCCGATCAGCAAACCAGTCGTCGATTGTTCGAAGATACGTTTGTCAAGGAACTAGCAGCCCATAAGGTCAAGGCGATATCCAGTTACAGGCTAATGCCCATCGACCAGGTCGTGTCGCGAGAAACCGTCGAGGCGGCGATCGAAGGCCAGACCGTGGATTTAGTGCTGGTTACCCGCCTGCTAGGGGTAGAAGAGGTCCAGGCATATCGCCCGCCTTCTTACTATCCTTATAACCGCAGTTATTCCAGCTACTACTCGCACGGAATGCAATATTCTGGCCCCGCTTATTATGAAAGCTACAAGGTTTTGACGCTTGAAAGCAATCTCTACGACACCGCGACACAGCAATTAGTCTGGTCGATGCAGTCGGAGAACTTTGACGCGTCGACACCGGCCAGGGTAATCGAACAACAGATAGGCCTGACGATTAAG
>CBDUSZ010000182.1:0-7044 GCA_965370015.1 uncultured bacterium
TTCAGAACGCAAGGCAGCGATCATCCAGCCCGATAGATAAATATAAGAACCTTTGGTGGTTTTCAGGTATTTCTTAATCGCAATCATCTTCTGTTGGGCAATGAATCCATGCCAACACCCCAGAGACTGGGTGTATTTGGATGAGTCGCCATCGTAGGCGACCATGTCTTCGCGCATAATTTTGGCAGTGTACTTAGCGATATCAATGCCGGTTTTGAAGCGGTTCTGAGCGCGCATGCGTGCCACGGATTCAGGGTTGATTGCACTCCAACTGTCGCCCTGGGCTGCGCACAGGGTTGTAACTGCTTCGATGTCTTTTGTGTATTGAGTCATGGCCGCTCCTCGAGGAAATTGGGGTAATTGTTTACGTTGACCATGGTAAGCCCTGGAAGGTTATAATTGAAATAGATGACAGTTATATTTACTATTCACCAAATCAATAAAGGTCGATGAGGTTATTATGCAAACTGGACGAATTGATTTTAATCTTCTCAGTTATCTGGATGTGCTGCTCAGGGAGCGAAATGTTACGCGAGCGGCTAGTCATCTGGGTTTGAGCCAGCCAGCCATGAGTAATGGCCTACGTCGTTTAAGATTGCTGTTTGACGATCCGCTACTGATTCGCACCAGTGAAGGTATGACACCCACTGAGCGGGCTAACGAACTGCAACCAGTAATACGCGATGTTCTGTCAAAAATAGAAAAAGCCGTACAGCCTCAATCAGCATTTGATGCGACTACGGCCAACCGCGTTTTCCGCATCATGGCTAGCGATTATGCCGAATCGACCATCTTCCCTCACATATTGCGGCGTCTGCGTGAGCAGGCTCCGGGTATCTCACTCGATATTATGACTCCCAGTGACGTGAGCTTTCTCGATGTCGAGCAGGGCAAGGTCGATATGGTAATCAACCGATTTGATTCAATACCCCAGTCGTTTCATCAAAGGGATATCTGGGAGGATGGTTTTGCCTGTTTATTCAGCGCTGAAAACCCAATTCGTGACAACTTCAACCTGGAAACCTATTTACAGGCTCAACACGTTTGGGTGAGTAAAACCGGTATGGGTGTCGGTGTCGGTATTAATCCTGACGATGTGCGGCGACTTGGCTGGGTTGACGAAGCTTTAACCAGGTTAGGTAAGAAACGCCACATTAGTGTTTTTACGCGCCATTACCAGGCGGCTATGTTAATGGCCGAGCAGAACGATTTAATCGTGACGATTCCCGCCAGGGCATCCAAACTGCACGTTAATAATCCACGCGTTATAGTCAAGGCGCCGCCGTTCAACATCCCCCCGATTGTTTTAAAGATGGCCTGGAGTCCGTTATTGCAAAACAATCCTGCACACAAATGGATGCGGCGACTGATTGTGGAAGTGGCTAAGAAGCAGATTTAGCTTGAGGCTTCCTGGTGAACTGACGGCGCCATTAGTTGCACGTAATCTGCTAACTTTTGATCGGCCTGTGCGCCGAATAAAATTTTGCAGGCTTCCTTAAGTCCGGGCGCATTGATAAGGTCCTGGTAACGTACTACCAGGGAAATTTTAGAGCGGCGGCGTAAAAAATCCTCCAGTGTGGTGATCATTTCGCGTCTTGCTGCGAGTTCGATTTCACCGCGCAGATACTCGGCATTTTTAATCAGTAATTTTCCACGGTCAGGATCTTCGCGAATGCCTTCCAGTATCTCTAACGCATTCGCGCCGTAGCGACGCCATAAACGGGTGCTCAGCATTTCGGATGATGATGGATCGGTCATCGCATCGAGCTCCATTAACTTCGCCTGGTGAAGGAACTCTTCGTGTACGCTGGGATCGGGTTCCCCATACCATTTCTTACCAGGGTAGGGCGCGTCGATACCCAGTTGCACGATTAAGTCGGTCACTTCGTTACCAACATTGAGACAGTCGGTTAACTTGCCGCCAAAAATACTCAGGTGCTGGTCTTCATGATTTACATCGATTGCATGTTTACGCGATAACTTGACCCAATCGGCGACACCATCGCCGCCCTTCTGAGCGAGAGGTCTTACCCCACAACGTTCGGCGATTATGTCTGACTTGCGCAACGGTTTATCGAGATTAAGCAAAGCGTTGACATTGCTCAGCACGAAGTCACGATCTTCATCCGTGACCGCGGTTTCGGGTGCGTCCACCTGGGTGTCAGTTGTGCCAATGCAAGTCTTCGGTCCCATTGGAATGAGAAAAAATAATCGGCCATCGCTGGCGAAGAAGGTCAGAATACGGTCGTGGGCGGTGATCTTGTCGACAATTAAGTGAATGCCCTTGGAGAATAAATGACGGTGCTCTGTTGTCTGTGCAGTGAGTTGGTTATGGCTGTCCACCCAGGGGCCGCAGGCATTTATTAGAACCTTCGAACGAATCGTTATTGGCTTGTCGTCCAGCACATTTTTTGCCCGTGTAATCCACCCTCCATTGGCTCGTGTAGACCCCAGGGACTCGACATAGTTGGCCGCTATACAATCGTAGTTCATCGCTGTACGGATGAAATTAAATACAAAGCGTGAATCGTTATCGTGCAGGTAGCAGTCTGAATACTCGAAGCCACCCTGTGCGTTTTCGGTATTGATTACTGGCTCCAGTTGCTCGAGCTTTTTTGCGCTGTGGTAGTTCGGAGCTTTGGTGACGAAGCGACCAATAACCCAGTAGAGCAGCGTGCTGAGATAAATCAGAAAAACCGGGAAGCGGAAACCCTTCGCAATGGTGGTCAAAAAGCGAATTTCCTTTACCCTCGAAGGGTAGTTTTGCATTAAATGGTTGCGGCTTTTGCACAACTTATTGACTAATAGAAACTCGTAGGTTTCCAGGTACTTGATACCACCCCAGGCCAAATTTGATGACTCCGAGCTGGTTCTGGAAGCAAAATCACCTCTGTCGATCAGCGCAACTTTTACCCCTCTCGCCGCTAATGCTGCTGCAGACACAGCGCCATTGATGCCGCCGCCGATAATTAATACATCGTAGGTCTCATCGGCGAGTCTTTTTATATTGCTGTTTCTGAGGTTCATTCAATTGAATCCTGATAAATCATCTTACGGGTCTGCCTGACTATTGAAAATTACCTCAACTGGCTGTCCTTGCTGCCGCGACGGTTAAAGCCGCCGAGGCGCGCCTGCGCTTCATCGAGTTCGCTCTGGCATTTGACACAAAGACGCACGCCGGGGATTGCTTCTCGTCGCGCTGCGGGAATTTTGCCATTACATTCCTCGCAATGAAGCAGGCTTTCACCTTTTGGCAGCCGGCTTCGAGCCAGTTGAACAGCGTCTTCCACGCTCGCGTCTATTTGTTCCTGTACCGCCCCGTCGCGGGACCAACCACCAGCCATGAACTTACTCCCGTGCTATGTTTAAATTTGCAGCTATTTTACTAATTTATCGGTTTGCTTGCGAACTCTATAAAACCTGACAATTAAGCAAATAGTATCCGCGTAGTCTCTGTTAAACTTTGGGTTCCATAGCGGAGACTAAATTTTAGTCCAGCATAATAAATGAAGGCGAATCATGTCTAAACCAATAGAAATTCTTCGTGGTGTTGTCCACCCGTGGTATTGCGATAGCCTCGGGCACATGAATGTCCGCTGGTATAGTCATTACTTCGACGATGCCGCTTTCCATCTCTGGCCGCTGTACTGGGGTAGCCTGAAAAAAATGCAGGATGAGTTGGGCGTTCATACGGTAACGGCCTCGGCGACGATTCAGTATCAACAGGAACTGGTAGCGGGGGATTTGATTATAGTCGACTGTTTATTAACCCGAATTGGCGGCAAAAGCTGTACCTTTATAGAACGCATGTTGCACGTGGACACGATGCATGTGCACGCGACTTATGAAACCACCGAGGTCTTCTTTGACCCGAAGACGCGTAAATCTGCAGAAATGCCATCAGTTATCAGAGAAGCGCTGGAAGCGAAGGTAGGCGAAATTCCGGATAGCTGAATCGTCGGTCTGGATTCGATTTCATTTCACTAAATATCGTGTCAGCGCCGCCCTTAGCTTATCGGGAATCGGTTGCGATTTTTCGGTTATCCGATCCACAAAAACATGGGTGAAGTTGCCATGGGCACAGGGATCATCTTCCTGCTGCCGGAAAATCGCGAGGCCGTATTCAACCGAACTATCGCCAACACGATTTACGCGCAACCCGCCTTCCAGCGCCTGCGGAAATGAAAAACCCTTCAGGTAATTGCATGCGCTGTTAACCACATAGCCAATTATTGCATCATTGTGTATGTCGAGCTGACCTTCGTTGATCAAAAACGAGTTGGCGATAGTGTCGAAATAGGCATAGTAAATCACGTTATTAACATGACCATAGGTATCATTGTCCATCCAACGAGTCTGTATCGGGATGAAATAAGAATAATCGTTACGGCTATGTCGAGAGTCTGATGGCATAAAATTTATCGCGATGTTTGCTGATTTTAATTTCCCCTGCGAGAGAATAATGGCTGTTATTATTTGCCAGTTTTATTCGCTGAGCCTGGGTTTGGTTTCTCATAAAGTTTGGTGATAGTAGTATTTTTTAGCCCAAATAACGACTCTCGGGATATCAGACAAGTTCGAACGGTTAGCCACGCGGTTTAGCCGAAATCAAATCTGCAGCTTTACGTCCAGCATGTTCAGATAGGTGAACTGGACAACGGGCTTGCAATGCGCGGGGCAATCCAGTAAATGTGTAGTTACCTCCTTTCTATTGGAATTCCAGATGTTTGAGCACAGTGAAAAATCAAATGACCTTCAGGTCCGGCTAAAGGCATTTATGGACGAACATATTTATCCCAATGAACGGATTTTTGCCGAGCAAATGGAAGCGGCAAATGAACGCTTTGCGCCCCTGCCGCTGGTCGAAAAGCTCAAGGGACTTGCGCGCGCCAAGGGACTCTGGAATTTGTTTATTCCACCCAAATTCGCCGAATTTAGCGATATTGGCGGGCTCAGTAATTTTGACTACGCGCCGCTGGCGGAATTGATGGGCCGGGTGCTGTGGTGCCCCGAGGTATTCAATTGCAACGCACCCGACACCGGGAATATGGAAGTGTTTATGAAATACGCCACCAAAGCGCAGCAGGATATTTGGTTGACGCCGTTACTGAATGGCGAGATCCGATCCTCATACGCGATGACCGAGCCCCAGGTGGCTTCCAGCGACGCCACCAATATCGAGATGCGCATCGAGCGCGATGGCGATCAATGGGTGCTGAATGGACGCAAGTGGTTCATCACCGGCGCGATGCATTCACGTACCCGAATCTTTATCGTCATGGGTAAGTCAGACCCCGACAACCCGGACCGGCACAAGCAGCAAACGCAAGTGCTGGTGCCCAGAGATACGCCCGGTATTACCCTGGTTCGACCGCTGACCACGCTCGGTTACGATGACGCTCCGCTCGGGCACGCGGAGATCAAATTTGAGAATGTACGCGTACCGCTGGATCATGTCCTGCTTGGTGAAAGCAGGGGCTTTGAAATAGCCCAGGGCCGACTCGGGCCGGGGCGTATGCACCATTGCATGCGTCTGGTCGGTGCGGCCCAGCGTGCGCTGGAACTGGCCTGTCAGCGCGCGGAAACGCGTTCTACTTTCGGTCGAAAACTAAGCCAGCACCAGTCGGTTCGTGAGGATATCGCACGCTCGTTTTCGGAAATCGAAATGGCACGCCTGCTGATTTTAAAAACCTGTCGTAAAATGGATCAGCTAGGCGCACAGGAAGCACGCGATATGATCGCCGCCTGTAAAACCAGTGTTCCGATAATGGTGCAGACGATTATCGACCGTTGCATGCAAATACACGGGGCAGGCGGACTCAGCGGTGACTATTTTATGGCCGAGGCCTTCAGTTATGCGCGCTGGTGTCGACAGGCCGATGGCCCCGACCAGGTACATTTGATGGCACTGGGCAGGCAGGTGATTCAACGATATGCCGGGAGTGCTCAGGGTTAGTGGATGATCTCGCGCTAGATAACGCGATACTTGCCGATTATTTAGGCGGTATTATCCCGGGTTTTAGCGGGCCGGTGACCTCGAATAAATTTTCCGACGGCCAGTCTAACCCCACCTATTTGTTAAGCACCGCAGCGGGCGAATATGTATTGCGCCGCAAGCCGCCTGGCCAGTTACTGAAATCTGCGCATGCCGTAGAGCGTGAATTCAGGGTTATGCAGGCCTTGTCTGCAACCGATGTGCCGGTTCCCAAAACCCTGCACCTGTGTAGCGACGAGTCGGTCATCGGCAGTGTGTTTTTCGTCATGGAATACGTTAAAGGACAGATTTACTGGGATCCGGCCCTGCCCGAATTATCCGCAACGCAAAGGCACGCGACTTATATGGAGATGTGCCGGGTTCTCGCTACCCTGCATCAGGTGGAAATTGATGCGGTCGGTCTTGGCGATTTCGGTAAACCGGGAGATTACTTCGTACGCCAGATTGGTCGTTGGACGCAGCAGTATATCGCCTCAAAAACCGACCACATTGCCGAGATGGACGCGGTCATCGACTGGTTGCCAGCCAACCTCCCTGCCGACGATGGTCGCGTCTCACTGGTACATGGTGACTATCGGCTCGATAACATGATTTTCGAGCCCTCGGAGCCCAGAATCGCCGCCTTGCTGGACTGGGAACTATCCACGCTCGGTCATCCGCTCGCGGACCTTGCCTACCAGTGTATGCAATTGCGTATGGATCCGGGCAAGCATCTGCGTGGCCTGAATGGTATCGATCGAGCCGCGCTTGGTATTCCGTCTGAACAGGAGTACGTGGCGCAATACTGCGAACACTGTGGGCTGGAACGCATAGACAACTGGCCGTTCTACCTGGTGTTTGGATTTTTTCGTTTTGCGGCGATTCTCCAGGGTGTAAAAAAACGTGCAATCGACGGCAATGCATCCAGTACTCTTGCGCTCGAATATGGTGCCCTGGTGCGACCGCTGGCGGAGAAGGCGATGGCGGTAATCAGGAGTGGGGCATCGATCGGGTAACCCAAATATCCCTTCGACATGTATCGTGGGACAAGATGCTTCCCTTGCCTGAGA
>CBDUSZ010000183.1:0-7033 GCA_965370015.1 uncultured bacterium
GGAGCATCCCAGTGTGCAGAAATATCGTCGTAAAATGTTTACGTTGTTGCATTAGTGGTGAAGGGTGTTTTTTTGTAGTGGATGTATTTCGCACACTAAGACTCTCAATACTTCGTAGCTGAAACCGAGCAAGTGCGCGAGTCACTTCTTTTTTTGCCAAAAAGAAGTAACCAAGAAAAGGGCAGCCTAATCGTGTGGCCTGACGGCTCCCTGGAAATGAAACGATTTAGGCGGGCACGCAGCCATTCGCATCCTGCTCAAGGCTGCTCTACGGACATCCATGTCCGTAGACCCCCGAAATCGATTCATTTCCAGCACACGAAGATGGCGGTTTAAAAGCCCCAATCTTTAAAGATACGGTTTTTCCTTTCCCCCTTTCAAGCCCTCGGCAAAATAGCGTTCAGATCAGGGTGAAATGGCAGGACGCCATTTCAGGCCCACCCGTGCCGGGAGCACGTGTGGGCCGACCCTGATATGGGCGCTATTTTGACGATTAAAGGGCTTGTTCGGGGGCGGTTCTTTTGGTTACTTTTCTCACCGCGAGAAAAGTGACTCGCGCACTTGCTCGGTTTCAGCTACGGAGTAAAGAAAGGCTTGGTGTGCGAAAAATTTTTTCTTAGACCTGGTTAAAGTCAAAAATTAACACTCAGTTCCGCTACCCTCAACTAAAGAAAATTAATAATCACCCCCGCGGATGATGCGCCGCATGCAGATTCTGTAACCTGGCCTGGGCGACATGAGTATAAATTTGAGTCGTCGACAGACTGCTGTGACCGAGCAGCATTTGTACCGTTCGCAAATCGGCGCCATGGTTCAACAAGTGGGTCGCAAATGCATGTCGAAGTGAATGGGGCGAGTAGACGGTTTTAATTCCGGCTTTTAGCGAGTATTTCCTGATGTGCTGCCAAAAAGCCTGACGCGTAATGGCGGTGCCACGACTCGACAGGTATAAGGCATCATTTACCACCGACTCACGGACTAACAGCGGTCTCGAAATTTCGAGATAACGAGTCAGCCAAAACAATGCTTCTTCGCCGACAGGAATCACCCTTTCCTTATTGCCCTTACCCGTGAGCCGAACGAGGCCGAGGTTGATGTTAATTTGATTCAACTGCAATGAAACCAGTTCACTCACACGGAGTCCGGAGCTATACATCATTTCGAGCATACAGCGATCTCGGAGGCCATAGCTACTTTCTATATCCGGTGCATCGACCAGCTTGTTGACATCCTCTTCACTCAAACTCTGGGGTAATATTTGATGTACCTTTGGTGCAGTGATCAATGCTGTCGGATTGTCTTTTCGATCTCCTTTTTTTACCAGATAGCGATAATACTGTTTGAGGGTAGACAGCAATCGCGCATTCGATCTCGCCGATGCCCCGCTACTAAAACGCCTGGACAAATATCCCTGAATATTGGCCTGACTAGCAGCCTGCAATTTTATCTCGCGACTCTGCAGCCAATTTGAAAAGCCTTTTAAATCTTGTTGATAAGCTACCAGGGTCAGTTGAGCCAGCCCTTTTTGCGCCCAAATATCATCGACAAATTGATCGATGGAAATATCCAGGTTTTGCCCGACAGTTATTTTTTTCATTCTACTAGCAGTGGCATCTTAGCGCCCATAAGGTAATAGAGACAGAATTTATATCGAACAAAAAATCAGCGCTAATCGCAGCTTGTTGAAATACTCCCGCATATTGATTATTTTTGGAATTTTCTTATTCTCGGGTTTGGCGCGGCTTTCTTTGTTTGCAGAGCTGGATGCATTTTTGACGTCGCCATAATCCAGCATCCTCGGGTCAGCCTATCAAAATAATGATTAAAAGCATCGCTCATACTACAACAGCCTCATTGCAATAACTATTGTCGACGGTGTTGATTTTTTTTAAACTACTACTTACTTCCAGAGAATAATTCAATGCCATCCTATCGTCACGATGATTACCCTTCTGCTAACTTATTCAAGCAACTGGCGGCGATGGTATACGATAGCTTACTTATCCTGGCGATTTTATTTGTCGCGGTTGGTATGACAATTCCGTTCAATAAAGGTCTGGCGATCGATCGCTCTCTAGTTTATATATTTTTTGTCACCGTGATTTTTATTTTTTATGGCTGGTTCTGGAAAAGATCGGGGCAAACTCTAGGGATGAGGGCATGGAAAATCCAAATTGTTTCAGAAACAGGTGGTTATCCGAGCTGGTCTGTTAGTTTTATACGACTGGTTTTTGCCACGCTTTCTTTCGCCTGCGTCGGCATGGGATACTGGTGGCGTATTTTCAAGCCCTACACCTGGCACGATAAATTGAGTCAAACTAAAGTCATTGATATATCTAATATGACGGATCATAAACAACCAGCAAATTCAACATGACTCAGTTACCCGGCTTAACACCAAGGCCGTGCGATTGCTTCTTCATCAATAAATATACCGCCAGAGCTAAAAACAAGAGGCTCGGCGTAAACGCATTGACGGCTGGATTAATATTGAGCTGACTGCCCAGTTGTATCAGTAATTTGTCAGCTACCACGTAAGTCAGACCCAGCAATATCCCTAGCATCAAGCGCTGGCCCGTATTATTCTGGCGCTGCGATCCCAATACAAAAGGCACCCCGAGAACACACATAATCAACACCGTAAAGGGTGCCACTATTTTTTGCCAAAATGCCAGGCTCACGACTGCAGTATCGATCTTATTTTCATCCAGGAAGGCGATATACGCATACAAATCTCTGCTCGACATTTGTCGAGGCTCAATCATCAATGCGTCGAGTAACTGATAGGAGATATTACCCACATAGATCAACTCATCGTAAACAGTAGTGCGGACAGACTGTTCTCCAATTATTGATTGATTCACCTGTTTTAACAGCCATTGATCAGCGCTCGGAATGGCGCTTTGCGCGGATATCACCGAAGCGAGCCGACCCTGGTCATCAAGTGTATAGATTTCGACTGATCGGGCCACCCCGTTGGGTAATAGCTCTTTTATAAAGAGAATTTGATTATCATCTTTAACCCATAGCCCCTTTTTTGCGCGGAATGTTGGTGTAGCATTTATCGCAGTTAATCTGATTTCACGAGCATTGATTTCGCTAATCGGCACCACCCAATCGGCCAGTAAAAAACCCAGCAACGCCAAAATAACTGCTGCCTGTAACACCGCACGTAATATTTGCAACACGGATATACCGGCAGCCTGCATGGCAATAATTTCACTATTGCCTGCAAGCGAACCCAAGCTCAAAATAGTACCCAGCAATACCGCCAACGGCATAGATTCAACAATCTTGCCCGGCACCAACAAGGCGACGTATTCGACCACGTGCAGAAGGCTATAATTGCCACGTCCAATATGTTCGAGTTGACCGACAAAGATAAAAAACAGGCCCAGGCTGACCAATACCAAAAGCACTAGCAAGGTACCCTGATGGATGGTACGCATCATATATAGCTTGATAATCATTGTCTCACTGCCCGTTTGCCAGTACCCAAGCCGCCGTTTCTTTTAACTAAAAGAGCGATCATCAAAAATATAAATAGCAGATGAACCCACCAGAAATTTAATCCTATCGGTAAGGAGCCTGCCTCGAGTTGGGCTCGTGTAAAGACCATCAAATTGAAATATGCGATATAAATTACCAGCGCAATTCCAATCTTGCCATAACGGCCTTTCCGCGGCGCTATATATGACAAAGGTACCGCCAGTAGAGCAAGTACCACCAATATCATCGGAATCGCGATACGCCATTGTAGTTCCACGCGGTCTGCAAGCCGCGAAGACCTCCACAACACCAGTGGAGGTATTTCATACAAACCAATTTGCTTCTGAGTATCCTTACTTTTCTTTTCGATCAATATTCCGTGTTGCTCGAACTCGATAATCTTGTAGTTTTTTTGTCCGGTTTGCCCCTCATAGCGCTCACCTGGACCCACCACCATAAATAAATCTCCGCTGACATCATCGATTTTATAACGACCAGATTTGGCAATTTCGAAAATCATGCGGTCTCGATTTGCCTGGCTAAGGATAATATTGTTTAACTGTCGTTTGTCTTCGCTCAGCGATTGCATAAAAAAAACATGCTTTCCGTTCTTGCTCTGATTGAACTGTCCCGGTTTTACCTGCTCGAAATCCTGAACATTTTTTTCCTGTTCGACAATGCTTTGCGCGAATCTATGGGCTTGTGCATTAAGCCAAATACTACTGTAAGCGTTTAGCAAAAATACTGGCACAAGGATTAATAGCACCGGCTTGTAAAAATGGCTATAACCCATACCGCAGGCATTCATCACTACCATTTCATGATCCTTATACAGCCTGCCAAAAGCAAAAACGATGCCGAAGAAAAATCCTATTGGCAACAACAGGGCAAAAATATTAACCGATTGACTGAGCAATACCGGCCATAACGCCCGCTGTGGAATATCGCCGTCAGCGATGTCTGACAACACTCTGCCCAACGCATTGCTCAATATAATAATGAATAAAATCAGCACCGTCGCGGTGCTGCTTTTCAAAATCTCTACGGTCAAATATCGGGTTATAATATTGGGCATGGCTAGATAGCTTATTAAATACCTATTTAATCAGGACTTGATAAACCTGCACTTAATAAACCAGCAAATTCATCATTACGACTGGTTTTTTTTTAGACTTCACGTATCTTATCGCGTTATTGATTGTACCAACACAGGAATATTATGGATTTCAATGTAAAAAGTGGTAACCCCGAGAATCAGCGAACAGCCTGCCTGATCATCGCAGTTTCGCAGCAGCGTAAACTATCCGAATCAGGTGTAATGCTCGACAAAGCCAGCAAAGGTTTCCTGTCTACTATTATTCGGCAAGGGGATATGGATGGTCGTTCGGGTCAGTCTTTGTTACTGCATAATGTGCCCGGTACAGTGGCCGATCGAGTATTGCTAATTGGCTGTGGTAAAAACGAGGAAATGAATGAAACCAGCTTTATCAAGATCATTGGCAGTATGTCTAGTGCACTGGAAAATTGCGGAGCTTCGGAAGCTTACGCATATATGACTGACTTCCCGGTCAAGGAACGCGATGTGGCGTGGAAAGTTCAGCAAATCGTACTGCAAATGAATCACTGCCGATACCAGTTCGAACAGACGAAAAGTATCAAAAGCGATAAAAAGAAAGCACTCCGGAAACTGACCGTGAACGTCCCTGGCAGACGCGATCTTGCTTCGGCAAAAGTCGCTATCCAGCAGGGTATCGCGATAAGCGCCGGCATGAGTATGGCACGGGATTTAGGCAATCTACCGGGTAATATCTGCACCCCTGGCTATCTCGCCAAACAAGCTAAACAGTTAGCAAAGGGAGAGAAAAAATTAAACGTTAGCGTACTCGAAGAAGCCGATATGCGTAAACTGAAAATGGGATCGTTATTGTCGGTGAGCGCGGGAAGCCGTGAGCCAGCGAAATTGATAACACTGGAATATAAAGGCGGCAAAGCAAATGAACAGCCTATAGTATTGGTAGGCAAAGGCGTCACCTTTGACACTGGCGGCATTTCACTCAAACCCGGTGCGGCAATGGATGAAATGAAGTTTGACATGTGTGGTGCAGCCTCGGTAATTGGCACTCTTAATGCGGTAGTGGCGCTGGACCTGCCAATCAATGTAGTCGGCATTATCCCGACTACAGAAAATATGCCTGATGGCCTGGCGACCAGGCCCGGCGATATAGTGACCAGCATGTCTGGCCAAACCATTGAAATACTCAATACCGACGCCGAAGGTCGGTTAATATTATGCGATGCACTGACTTACGCGCAAAAATTCAAACCACGTTGCGTCATCGATATCGCGACACTAACCGGCGCCTGCATCATTGCGCTCGGTAAAATACCCTCGGCGGTACTTGGTAACAACCAGCCATTGATTAATGATCTGATCCAGTCGGGCAAACAAATCGAAGACAAAATTTGGGAATTACCCTTGTGGGAAGAGTATCAGGAACAGTTGAAAAGTAATTTTGCCGACATGGCGAATATCGGCGGGCGCGATGCTGGTACCATTACTGCTGCCTGCTTTCTATCGCGCTTCACCAGCAAATATAAATGGGCTCACCTTGATATCGCTGGCACCGCCTGGAAAACAGGCGAGGCAAAAGGTTCTACTGGCAGACCGGTACCCCTGTTAACACAGTTCATCATTAATCAGCTCTAGAAAGCACTCTAAGCATGACTAGAATCGATTTTTATCAACTGAATCCACAGCAACATAATGCGGATCGAGTTGTCTGCCAGCTTTGTCAAAAAGCCTATGAAAATAATCAATTTACCTTGTTATTAACCCAGAATCAGCAACAGACTGCGCATCTGGATCGGCAATTATGGGTATTTAACGATGATAGTTTCATCCCGCATGATGTGCATGAATCGGATCAATTCAAGTCTCCAATCCTGATTCAGGATGATCCGGAGCCCAGCGGTGACCGCCAATTGTTAATTAATCTTACCAATACAATTCCAGGCTATTTCGCGCAGTTTGAACGCGTCATAGAACTGGTAACCGAAAGCAACAAACAACAGGCCCGCGAGCACTACCGTTTTTACAAGGAGCGCGGCTACGCACTCGGCCATCACAACCTGTAAGCGATGAAAAATCACGCCAACATTCCAGTATTGACCGACCTGATAGAAAAGGGAATCGAGATCGAGTTATCAGAACTGGGACTGGATCCGGATCCACCGATAGATAAGGACACGGTTGATATCCTACTGGGCGATGACCCCGCACTGGAACAGGAGATACGTCGTATTCTGGATGAGCATATGGAACTGGCATGGCAGGAGATCAGGATGGCTATTCAGCAGGCCGGGACTAAGCCTTCGTCTGAATAATCAGACATCTTGAGCGGAGTTTTGCTTTATTCACTTGGGAATTTGACAAGCTCTTAATCTTAACTGAATTCATTCCCAATTTGCTAAGCTAAGTACTATCTTAACAAGATTTCACACACCAAGGCTCTCATTCCTTCGTAGTTAATCTAGAGTAAGTGCG
>CBDUSZ010000184.1:0-6974 GCA_965370015.1 uncultured bacterium
CTATTCTCGGACAGGCTCCCGTCAGGATGCTTAAATGATACGAAATTTTGAAGGTATCTCACCGACGATTGCCGAATCCAGCTACATAGATTCAAGCGCGGTTATTATCGGCGATGTCGTTATCGGTGCTAATAGTTCAGTATGGCCGCTGTGCGTGATTCGCGGCGACGTCAATATTATCCGTATCGGCAATAACAGCAACATTCAGGATGGTTCCGTACTACACGTGTCACATGCTGGAGAGTTTAATCCCACAGGTGCTGAACTCCATATTGGCAACCAGGTTAGCGTGGCCCACAAAGCCCTGCTGCATGGCTGCCGCATCGGTAATCAATGCTTGATTGGCATGGGCTCAATCGTCATGGATGGCGCGATTATCGAAGACCAGGTAATGCTCGGTGCAGGGTCACTGGTGCCACCGGACAAGCACCTAAAATCTGGATTCCTCTACCTCGGAAACCCGGTTCAGAAAACGCGTAAACTCAGTCGCAGGGATAAGGATTTCCTGATTTACCTGGCCGACCACTACGTCCAGGCAAAGCAGGCATATTAACCAAACCAGTGAATTGGCGGTTACTATCACGTGCAAATTAAATGAATATATCTACTGCACTGGTTTTTTGCCCAGCAAACTATAACAACCCTCGGAACCCCAGGCTGATTAAACTGACTCAATGAAAAAATGGGAATGCATTATTTGCGGACTGATGTACGACGAGGCCGAAGGATGGCCAGATGATGGCATTGCGCCTGGCACTCGCTGGGACGACGTCCCCGACAACTGGATATGCCCCGACTGTGGTGTCGGCAAGGACGATTTCGAAATGACCGAGATCTAATCGAAAGCGCGGTCAGATCAGGCAACTTCGCTGGAGGCAATTTCACGCAGACCCCGCAACGCAATTTCGAGTGAATGTGGGTCGCGCACTGATACAACTGGATACACCATATAAGCCGGACGCTGAACACTCGGCGCGCCTTCAATTTGAAACAATTTGCGTTGATCGATATAGGGCTGCACCACGCGGATCGGAAAGTAACCCGAACCGCCGTTTTGTAATATATATTCAAGCCCGAGAGCTCCCAGACCAACGGTCACCGCAGGTGTTTCCATTTCCGGGAATGCTTCACCGTGCCGAGCTCGAAACACATCACCCCAGTCGACGAAAACATAGTCTTCGACCCAGCCTTCACTCAGCACACGTTGATCCGTGGCTACCATTATTAACGTTTCCTCGAACAAAGCTTCGATTACTAAACCCGGGGTCTGGCGAGGCTGGTACATAACGCCAATATCGAGCAATCCATCGGCAAGCTGGCGCATCAAACTGGGCGAGTAGTCGGCCTCCACATGTAATGCGGTGTCGGCAGCATTGGTGCGCATCCAGGGTATCCATTTCAGGATAAGGCTATCCCACAGGCTGACCTGCGATCCCAGGCCAATAGAGTGAGCAAAATTTTCAGGCAGGTTAATGCGCTGATAAGCCTGTTGCCACAAGCGTTGAATATTCAATGCATACTGGCGAAAATGTTGCCCTGCCGGGGTTAATTCGACGCCTGCATGATTGCGCTTGAACAATTTTCGACCAAGTTTGTCTTCCATTGACTTTACCCGTGCACTCACCGTCGACTGGGTAACATTCAGGTGCCCAGCAGCGCGGTTAAAATTACCGCAATCCGAAATTTCCAAAAATGTACGGATATGCTCTATTTTCATCACTAGTCCAGGTATCGAAGTATTCGATTGAATAGTACAGAAAATGTCGCTAGTCAAATACCTTTATTTCACTAGACTTTCATTTCACTGCATAAATGCTATTTCGAACGGGGACTGCGGTATGCCAATAAAAATAAGCTTATTTTCCTATTTTGCCGTTTCTGGAAAATCCTCAAGTGTCTATATTTAGCAATTCATCCAGCGAAAACTGTGTTGGTGGTATAATTTTGCTGGTCTTCGCCCTGTTCCTGTTTTCCCTGCAGGACATCATCATTAAATACTTTAGCGAGCAGTATTCTGCTCTACAAATCGTATTTATTCGGGGCGTCATTTCCGTCGCTCTGATGTGGTTTGTAGCACACCTGGCCTCGGGGTCGGGGCAACTAGTTTCGCGCAGACCATTTCTGGCCCTGTCACGGGGGTTTCTGGGTTTCTGTTCCTACACTACCTATTATCTCGCGGTTGCTTCGCTACCGTTGGTCGAGGTGGTGGCGATTGTATTTAGCGCACCACTATTTGTAACCGCGATGTCGGCTCTGATACTCAACGAAAAAGTGGGAACACGTCGCTGGATTGCAGTATTTGCAGGTTTTGTTGGTGTATTAATCATAGTCGGGCCGGTGAGTGATTTTTCTAATCTAGCCGTAATACTGGCATTTTTGGCCTCGATAACCTATGCATCACAAACTATTATTAACCGATATCTGGGTTCGTACGACACGCCTTTGGCGATCGCTTTCAATGCCCAAATAGTATTTACCGGGGCGAGCGCTTTACTCGGCTTGATGATGGCATACGGTTTTATTTCGATAAGCTCGCCCCATCCATCGTTGATCTTTTTTGCACGCGACTGGGTAATGCCCGGGACTATCGATTTATCGCTGATGATATTTCTCGGAATCAACGGCGCAATCGCCTATTACTGCATGTCGAAAGCCTACTGCGTGGCACCAGCCAGCGCCATCGCACCATTTGAATTTACGTATGTGATTTGGGCAGCTGTCTTCGGCTACCTGCTCTGGTCAGAGATACCACGTACAACAACTTTAATCGGACTACTAATATTAATCGGTAGCAGTATCTACATTTGGCACAGGGAGCGAAATTTACAACGTCAGAAGTTTTATATACAGCAGCAAAATACTGCAGAATTCGCCCGTTAAAACATCTGGGATGGTCAGTCGGCAGGCAAATTTACCACTGGTAGGCACTGGTGATAAATCCATTTACCACGCCCCGAAATACCATGGTCGCCGATGTACGCGCCATTCCGAAGCAAACCTGCAATGGCAGTAAATGCTCCCCTCGCGGATGGCAATAACGCGCATGCGGCGCCCGATCCCACTCTATCAGGCGTTGCTCACGCTCGCTTAACTCCAGATCAGGATCACAGCAGGTTTGCTCCAACCAGTCTTCGAACTGGCGATTTTTTTCATCAACGACATCGTCCTGCTTGCTCATCATCGCCGTCATGTTGTGAAACGAAAAACCGGAACCCAAAATAAGCAGATTTTCTTTTTTCAGTGGTGCTAGCGCCCGCCCCAGCGCGATATGAAATGCGGCATCGAGTGAACTCGAAAGAGAAATTTGAATACAGGGGATTTTCGCCGCTGGGTACATGAGCATCAATGGTATGAAAAGCCCATGATCGAATCCGCGCTCATAATCCATAGCGGCCTCAATGCCAGCTGTTGCCAACATTGCCTGTATGCGGCTGGCCAGTCTTGGTCGACCGGGCGCAGGATATTTGAACTGGTAGGACTCGGATGGGAATCCGGAATAGTCATAAAGCATTGGTGGATTTTTATGCGCAGTTATCGACACCACCGATTCTTCCCAGTGTGCGCTGACGACGACTATTGCTTCCGGCTGCGAAATAGTAGAAGAAAACTCGCGTAAAAACGGATTCATCTGCTCGTAACCTTCTTCACTGAGCAACGGCATTGGACCACCGCCGTGAGGAATATATAAAATGCTGGCTTTTTTAATTGAACTCATATTCCATGATCACTCTATCAAGATCAGATTTTCGCGGTTAATCAATTCCGGATCATCTTCATATCCGAGAATTTGAGGAATCTGCTTGCTAGGTTTACCGATAATTTTTTTACACTCGTCGGACGCATAATTTATTAGCCCCCGGGCTATTTCCCTTCCCTTCATATCCAGGCAGGCGACCACTTCCCCCCGATGGAATACACCACTCACTTTTTTCACGCCAACCGGCAGCAAACTGGCATTTTTATTTTGCAGAACATCGACCGCACCATCATCAAGATGCACCTCTCCAGCGCAACGCATATGACCCGCAAGCCATTGTTTTCGAGCGGCGAGATGACCTTCGCTAGCCTCAAGAAAACTACCGATAGCCTCCCCTTGTACGAGGCGTACTATTACGTTTTCAAGTTTCCCAGGAGCAATCACAGTATGGGTCCCAGAACGGGCAGCCAGTTGCGCCGCACTAACCTTGGTTTGCATACCACCACTTCCCAGGCGGCCACTGCTCGGACCAGCATAATCCATTAATTTCGAATCACTGGCGTCGGCTCTTTCGATTAGCCTGGCATGCGGATTTAATCCGGGATGACTATCGAACAAACCATCCTGATCGGTCAGCAGGATTAAAAGGTCGGCTTCAATCAAATTTGCCACCATCGCTCCGAGCGTATCGTTATCGCCAAAGCGAATTTCTTCATTCGAAACCGAATCATTTTCGTTAACCACCGGCACTGTGCCGTATGCGAGCAAAGTGCGTAAAGTAGTGCGTGCATTCAGATAGCGTTTACGATTCGACAAATCTGCATGCGTCAGCAGTATTTGCGCACTATGCAACCCATGCTGCTGAAAGCCGACTTCGTAAGCCTGTACCAGGCCCATCTGGCCGACAGCTGCAGTTGCTTGCAATTCGGATATATTGGTTGGTCTTGCCTTCAGTCCAAGGCGTACTATGCCTTCCGCGATAGAACCCGACGAGACTAATACAACATCGACGCCCTGCGTACGTAAAGTTGCCATTTGCGCGGACCATCTCGCAATCATTTTACGATCAATGCCCTTGCCACCATCGGTGATCAGGGTGCTGCCAATCTTAACGACAATTTTTTTATAGCGCAGCTTGTTCATTAAAGAACCTCTGATTAACTCTGCCCGATTCTAATTGGGATTCAGAATAGTCTATTTCAGGGTGCCCCTTATCTACATCCCTGCAGGCAACGCAGAGATTTATAATTTTCAATCCTGCCAGGTCGCTCATGATTCGACCAGGAATTCGCTGGACTCCAGAGTCGACATTATGGCATTGCACAGACTGTCAACCCCCTGTTTATTTATCGCGCTAATTCGATACACCGGGCCTTCCCAGTCGAGCCCTTTGATAATTTCCTCACAAACCGCCTGCTGCTCGTCCTCGCTGACCAGGTCGAGTTTGTTCAATACCAGCCAGCGTGGTTTCTGATACAGGGCTTCATCGTAACGCCGTAGTTCTAGCAGTATTTTATGCGCAGCATCGACTGCGGACTGATCGGTATCGAGCGGCTTAACATCGACGATATGCAATAACAATCGAGTACGGTGCAAATGTTTCAGGAACTGGATACCAAGCCCGACGCCATCGGCGGCACCCTCGATGAGACCGGGTATATCGGCAATCACAAAACTGCGATGCCTGGACACGGCGACCACACCCAAATTGGGGTGCAACGTAGTAAAAGGATAATCAGCAACTTTGGGTCGGGCCGCCGATACTGAACGAATAAAGGTCGACTTACCCGCATTGGGCATGCCAAGCAAACCCACGTCGGCAAGCACTTTTAATTCCAGCTTTAAATCAAATGCTTCACCGGAGCTGCCTGGAGTACACTGCCGAGGAGCCCGGTTAGTGGAACTCTTATAGCGTGTATTACCAAGGCCATGGAACCCACCACGTGCAATCAGTAATGGCTCGGAAATATTTTCGGCAATATCAGCGATTAATTCACCCTGCTCCACCGTGGTAATTATGGTACCCAGCGGGAGAGTAATAATAACGTCCTCTCCCTTCGCGCCGGTACAGTTTTTACTCTGCCCACGCCCACCATTTTTGGCGACAAAACGCCGTGTATGGCGAAAGTCAGATAATGTATTCAAATCGGCCGAACCAACCACGTACACGGAGCCACCATCACCGCCATCACCACCGTCAGGACCGCCCATGGGGATGTACTTTTCACGGCGGAAACTGACAATGCCGTAGCCGCCATCGCCTGCTTTGACGTGAATATTTGCCTCATCTATAAATTTCACCGGCACTCTCCATAATTAATCCAATAATGCTAAGGCAATTCATTAATAATAACATTCAAGTCAAAAAAAAGCCCCGCATTAGCGAGGCTTCGGGGTATGTGCTTATCGAGTTCGATCAGGCGCTAACAACACTGATAAATGTGCGGTTATGACGGCCTTTTACGCGGAATTCGACTTTACCTTCTGCCTTCGCGTAAAGCGTATGATCCTTGCCACACCCAACATTAACACCTGGGTGAAATTTAGTGCCTCTCTGGCGTACCAGGATATTACCTGGAATCACCGCTTCGCCACCGAATTTCTTCACTCCGAGTCTTTTCGACTCTGAATCGCGACCATTGCGGGTACTGCCCGCCGCTTTTTTATGCGCCATCTTTTGAACCCTTATCTTTTGTCTTAGTGGTAGACTTTAGCGTTGTAGACTTGGCTTTAGTCTTTGTTTTAGCACTGGTTTTCGGTTCTGCTTTGGATTTGGTTTCTACCCTGGCCTTTGGCTCTGCCTTAACCTTAGGTGTCGCTTTAACCTTGGGCTCGGCCTTTGCTTTTGCTTTTGCTTCCGCTTTAACTTTAGACCCGCCTTTAACCTTAATATCCGTTACTTCAATTTCGGTATAGCTTTGACGGTGACCAGCCTGGGTGCGCGAATGCTTACGGCGACGAAATTTAATAATTTCCACTTTCTTGCCACGACCATGCGATTTAATTTTGGCGGTTACCGTGCCCTTGTCCAGCATTGGAGCACCGACCTCAATGTTGTCGCCATCGACAACCATTAAGACACCATCCAACTCGACCTTCGAGCCTTCTTCACCGACTAATTTTTCAACGCGCAGGGTTTCACCCTTGATCACGCGATACTGTTTTCCGCCAGTGGCGATGACAGCGTACATTTATTTTACTCCGAACCGATACTAAAAAAGGTGGCGAATTCTATCTTTTGAACGGGCTTAGGTCAATGGGTTTGTGGATGTGATGT
>CBDUSZ010000185.1:0-6960 GCA_965370015.1 uncultured bacterium
AGGCTGTATTCTAATTTATTCCAGACGAACTTGTCAGCCTCGCGGCCTTAAAATTCTGATAATTGGAATCAATAAAGCGACGGGATCCGCCGCTCCGTGCTTTACGCTCTGGCAGTTTAGCTTTCGACTGTATTCCCTATTTCTTCCTTGTCCTGCTCATGACCTTGCACTTGTTCTGCTTTAATACGTTCGTAAATTTCTTCACGATGTACTGCTATTTCTTTTGGTGCGTTAATTCCAATCCTTACCTGATTGCCTTTAACGCCGAGGACGGTAACAGTAACTTCATCACCTACCATCAGGGTTTCTCCGACTCGCCGAGTTAAAATCAGCATTTTACTTCTCCTAAATAAACATTACAGTAATCTAGACCCTTATCCCCCATAGGCCATCTAACATCTAAATTATAATTATAATTATTTTAGAGCCGGTTAATCACCGGCCCGGGTATTATTCTACCCTTCAAATGTTAACGAGGCCAGTAATCCCTACATCGAAGAACAGCAGGCCAGCTAACATTAAAACCATCACTCAGGAATACCCTGGTGTTCTGACTTCAGGTCGAAACCTTCATGCAAGGCACGTACCCCTAATTCAAGATATTTTTCATCAACCAGCACCGAGATCTTTATCTCGGATGTCGAAATCATCAATATATTAATACTTTCTTGCGCCAGTATGCCAAACATACGGGTCGCAATTCCAGCGTGAGAACGCATGCCGACGCCGACGATGGATATCTTGGCAATTTTGTTATTTCCCGACACTTCGCGGGCCTTTAGCTGCTTCGCAGTTTTCTTTAACGAAGCAAACGCGGTCTCATAGTCGTTGCGATGTACGGTGAAAGTGAAATCTGTCGTACCATCAGCACTGACATTTTGCAGGATCATGTCGACTTCTATATTGGCATCGGAAATGGGACCCAATATTCCATAGGCAACACCAGGAGTATCGGAGACGCCATTGATAGTAAGTTGGGCTTCATCACGGTTGAATGCGATGCCCGAAATTAAGGCTTGTTCCATAGTTTCATCCGTTTCGTTGTCAGAGGTAATCAAGGTGCCCTCGCCTTCTTCAAAAGATGACAGGACACGTAACGGGACAGCATATTTTTGTGCGAATTCGACCGCGCGGATCTGTAATATTTTCGAACCCAGGCTAGCCATCTCGAGCATTTCTTCATAGGTAATAGTTTTCAGGCGGCGCGCTTCAGGCTCTACCCTGGGATCGGTGGTATAAACGCCATCAACATCGGTAAATATCTGGCATTCGTCTGCTTCCAGAGCCGCAGCCAGGGCGACGCCAGTGGTATCCGAGCCACCACGGCCAAGCGTGGTAATATTGCTTTCTTCATCAACACCCTGGAAACCCGCGACCACAATGATGCAACCTGCTTCAAGATCACGACGTATATTCTGATTATCGATAGACTTGATGCGTGCTTTATTATGCGCATTATCGGTTACGATTTTGACTTGCCCACCAGTATACGACTTCGCCGCATAGCCTCGCTTTTCGAATGCCATTGCGAGCAAACCAATCGTTACCTGTTCACCAGTAGCCAGTAATACATCGAGTTCGCGACCCTTGCCCCTGGGATTAATTTGTTGCGCCAGGTCGACCAGCCGATTGGTCTCGCCGCTCATAGCGGAAACCACAACGACCATGTCATTTCCCTGCTTCTTATAGGCAATCACTTTATCGGCTACCGCCTCGATTCTTTCGACCGAGCCAACCGAGGTACCACCATATTTTTGAACCAGTAAAGCCATTAGAAGAACTAAGGAAATTTTGAGCGCGGATTATAGGAAAAACACGAGCGATTGTATAATTATATTCGCTGTTTAGCCGGTTGATTTAACATTTAATGCCTGTAGGTACCGCGGTCGAATGAATTCGACCCTACGTCGGCCTGTGGGGTCGGGTTTATTCGGCCGTTGATAATTATTGGAGTCGGGTTCCGCGGTCGAATGAATTCGACCCTACGGGGTGATTTTGTAGGGCTGAATTTATTCGGCCGCAGGAAGTCGGAGAGACCGCAGGATTATTCGAATGAGTTCAACCCCGTACCAGTCCGACGACGGCATTATGGGGTACGCGCCCATACCGCGGTCGAATGAATTCGACCCTACGGGGCCTGGGGGGTCGGGTTTATTCAGCAGTCAATAATTTCTCGACCCAGGGGACTACTGCATTAAGCGCTTCGGGCAATTTATCGGGTAAATTACCGCCCGCCTGGGCCATATCGGCTCTTCCACCGCCTTTGCCACCACAGGGAATTGCCACCACATTCACCAGATCGCCCGCGCGAATTTTATCGGTTTCGGCTTTAGTTACCCCGGCGATTATCGACACCTTGCCTTTGTCGCTACTGGCCAGCACTATCACTGCCGCACCGAGTTTATTTTTTAGTTGATCAACCGTTTCACGCAGGGTTTTCAGGTTTGCACCATCGACTCTGGCCGCAACTACCTTAATCCCCTCGACCTCTACGGCCTGCGCGACGAGGTCACCACCGGCCTGGGTAGCGGCTTTGGATTTGAACGCATTGAGCTGTTTCTCAAGATTACGGTTACTCGCCATCAGCTGCTCTACCCTGCTAGATAGATCGTCTCGACTGGTCTTCAGCACCCGCGCCGCCGCGTCCAGTTTGCTTTCAGATTCGATAAAACGCTGAATTGCGCGGGCACCCGTTAGCGCTTCTATGCGACGCACGCCCGCGGCGATACCGGTTTCAAGCACAATTTTGAACAGGCCGATATCGCCAGCTCTTTGTACATGGGTACCACCACAAAGTTCCACCGAATGTGATCCGATTCTCAGTACACGCACCGTTTCGCCATATTTTTCGCCAAATAAAGCCATCGCACCCGTTGCCCTGGCTGCGTCCATATCCATCAACTCGGCGCTGGTGGCTATATTCATGCGAATCTGCTCATTCACCCAGGTTTCGATCTGCTCAATTTCGTCCCGCGTCAAAGGTTGATAATGGGAAAAATCGAAGCGCGTTTTTTCAGCGTCAACCAGGGAGCCTTTTTGTTGCACATGATCGCCGAGCACCTGTTGCAGGGCTGCATGCATTAAATGCGTAGCCGAGTGGTTCAACATTACCGCTCGACGATGGTCTTCATCGATCGCCGCAGTCAAACTATCGCCGACCGCCAGCTTGCCACTTTGCAACTGGCCGATATGCAGATATACATCGTTTTGCTTTTGCGTATCCTGCACTCGAAACTCCACAGCATCATTTGTCAGCGTGCCGATATCTCCCACCTGTCCACCTGACTCAGCGTAAAAAGGGGTTTGCTCGAGAACCACGATCGCATCTTGCTGGTTTTCCAGGTTTTCTAGCGACACGCCATCCTGCAAAATTGCGACGACGCGGGTTTGTGCGCTGTTTTCGTCATAGCCGTTAAATTGGGTAGATTGATAATCGTCGAGATCGAGCTTATTGCCACTGGCGCCAAATTGACTGGAAGCCCTGGCGCGTGTTTTCTGCGCCTGCATCTGCGCCTCGAAGCCCTCCTCATCTACATTCAGTCCTTTTTCGCGCGCAACATCTGCGGTCAGATCGACTGGAAAGCCATAGGTATCATAGAGCTTAAAAACCATCTCCCCACCAATCGTATCCCCCTGCATCCGCGCGATGCTGTCTTCGAGGATACGCATACCCTGTTCCAGGGTTTCGGCAAATCGTTCCTCTTCCTTTTGTAAAACACGCGCGACATGATTCTTGTGCTTGCGTAGCTCCGGATAGGCATCGCCCATCAGCTCGTCCAGAGTCGATACCAGTTGGTAAAAGAAAGCGTGCTTGCAACCCAGCTGATGGCCATGACGCGCGGCGCGGCGGATGATGCGGCGCAATACATAGCCACGGCCTTCGTTTGAAGGCAACACGCCATCGACGATTAAAAAAGCGCAGGAACGAATATGATCGGCGATTACGCGTAATGATTTGCTTTCCAGATCCTGCGTATCAGTCAGTTTAGCGGCCGATTTAATCAGGCTCTGGAACAGGTCAATATCGTAGTTGTTATGCACCTGCTGCATAATTGCGGCGAGACGTTCAAGCCCCATACCGGTATCTACCGAGGGCTTTGGCAGTGGGTGCAAGACCCCCTGTTCATCACGGTTATACTGCATGAAAACCAGATTCCAGATCTCGATGTAACGATCGCCATCCTGTTCCGGCGTTCCCGGAGGCCCGCCTTCGATTTCGGGTCCATGGTCGTAGAATATTTCGCTGCAGGGGCCGCAGGGGCCGGTATCACCCATCGACCAGAAATTATCCGTGGTACCGATACGGGTGAAACGCTGCGCGTCGACGCCAATATCATTTAGCCAGATATCGGCGGATTCATCGTCATCGGCATAAACCGTGACCCAGAGTTTCTCTGCGGGCAGTCCTATAACCTCGGTGAGGAAATCCCAGGCGTAGTGTATTGCCTGTTTTTTGAAATAGTCGCCGAAGCTGAAATTACCCAGCATCTCGAAAAATGTGTGATGCCTGGCGGTATAACCGACATTTTCCAGGTCGTTGTGCTTGCCACCGGCTCGAACACAACGTTGCGAGGTCACTGCTTTGTCGTAACTTCTTTTGTCACTACCGAGGAATACATCCTTGAACTGCACCATCCCGGCGTTGACAAATAAAAGCGTCGGATCATTACCCGGCACCAATGGACTCGACGCGACAATGGTATGTCCGTGACTTTCAAAATACTTGAGGAATTTATCCCTTAACTCGGCGCTGCTGGTCATATATTTTTTCGGGTAGTCAGGCACCTGTCGGGTTTAGCATAAATCGGCCAGACGCCTTTGAGTAATAGCTGGCAGAGAATCCGGAATTGGCGAGCCGCACCGAACCCTCAGCGGAATAATCGCATGACTGACCCGGGAGAAAAACCCCTATTTTGCAAAAACCTCGCCTGTTTCATTTTTAGTTTGTAATCGGACGGGATATGCGGGCCAAATTTTTTACTTCGCTGCGCTTCCATCAGTGGCTGCCACTCTACCGTCAAATTCGCTAAATATTCTTCTACCTGTTCAACCTTGACGCCTTTGCGGCGCAATTCATATTTGATTTTCAGCGGGCCAAAACCGGCATTCACCCGGTAATTCACCAGGCTTTCGATAAATCGGCTATCGCTTTGCAGATTATCCTGTTGCAACGCTTTAAGCGCGGCTTCAATCGCCTCGATGTCAAAATTTCGTTGCTGCAGTTTTTGCGTCAGTTCGTAGGCCGAGTGTTCGCGCCTGGACAAAAGATCCATCGCCACTACGCGGATACTACGGGGTGTATTAGGCTTTTTCATCGATATCTGGCGCAGTTAAAACAAAGCCCTCAACCGGCAAGTTTGCGGTTGAGGGCTTCAAGCCAGCGAGGACACTAGCATATCGACTGAGAGGATTAATACTGGGTGTGGGTAGTATTGTTACACCGTCTCAGTCTCAACCGCAGGATCGGATCCTATTGCTTCGCTGTCAGCCGGATCAGATTTCTTTTGCTCGGGCTTTGGCAAAATTTCGGCGCGAATGCGCGCTTCGATTTCATCGGCAATCTGCGGATGTTGTTTTAAAAATGTACGCGAATTATCCTTGCCCTGGCCAATGCGTTCGTCTTTATAACTATACCAGGCACCTGCCTTGTCGATCATACCGAGCTTGACACCGAGGTCGATCAATTCACCCTCGCGCGAGGTACCCTCGCCGTAGAGGATTTCAAATTCGGCCTGCTTGAATGGTGGCGCCACCTTGTTTTTAACCACCTTGACACGGGTTTCATTGCCGATCACTTCGTCGCCACGCTTGATCGCACCGATGCGCCGTATGTCGAGCCGCACCGAGGCATAGAATTTGAGCGCATTGCCACCGGTGGTGGTTTCCGGATTGCCGAACATGACGCCTATTTTCATGCGTAGCTGATTGATAAAAATCACCATCGTATTCGAGCGCTTGATATTACTGGTTAACTTGCGTAACGCCTGCGACATCAGGCGCGCCTGCAAGCCCATGTGCGAATCGCCCATGTCACCTTCAATTTCAGCCTTCGGCGTCAGCGCCGCTACCGAATCCACCACGACCACATCGACCGCACCGGAACGCACCAGCATATCGGTAATTTCCAATGCCTGTTCGCCGGTATCGGGCTGTGAAACCATCAAATCATCGATATCAACCCCGAGCTTGCCGGCATAGGTCGGATCGAGCGCGTGTTCGGCATCGATAAACGCCGCCGCACCGCCGATTTTCTGACACTCGGCAATTACCTGTAGTGCCATCGTGGTCTTACCCGAGGACTCCGGACCATAAATTTCTATCACCCTGCCACGCGGCAAACCACCCACGCCCAGCGCCAGATCGAGCGACAGTGAACCGGTTGAAATCACCCCCATTTCCATCTCTACACCGCCATCCCCCAGACGCATCACGGCTCCCTTGCCAAATTGCTTCTCGATTTGCCCAAGTGCTGCGGCGAGGGCTTTTTTCTTGTTATCGTCCATAGTTATTACCTGTATTGGTGGATTGGTGGTTGTAAGCGCGCTGAATTATCCCACAGACCAACGAGAACATAAAGAGAACTTTTCAAATTTTTCATTTTTGTAATTTTAATCGTTAATTTCATTACGCGTATTATAATTACCTACTAGCTCACAGGATGAGCCAGTGATTCGATTGGCTATTTATATCACCTCGTCAGGAAATTCTGCTGGTATCGCCAGAAAAGAGATGATGCTCTCGCAGAGGCGCAAGGCCCGCAAAGGATAAACAGGGTATGTTCCGACTTGCACTTACTTAAGCCCCGACACCCTATTTTCGTCATTCCGGCCTCCGAGCCCACTACTGTCCGGGATAATTTTAAAACAATGCCTTAAGGTACTGGCGCAGATGGTTTTAAGGCAAGTAGCTCGTATAGGAGACTTGATTTTTCAGCAGACTCAGAAAAGAGTAGAAATCGTC